>JACRGW010000019.1 GCA_016212195.1 Nitrospirota bacterium | reverse complement strand
TTGGAGGGGAAAGAAGGCGGCGATACTTTCTATTATCGGTTTTGCCTCTGTTCTTTTTACATTCTTCGGGATCAGGTTCCTTATTAAAGGTATCCATATATTTGAATGAGCATTATAGTAGTTGGTCTTAATCACAGAACTGCCGATATCGAAATGAGGGAGAGGCTTGCTTTCCCCGGAGAGAAGCTTGCAGAGGGTCTGAAGGAATTACTCTCAATTGAAGAGATAAGGGAGGGGATTATCCTTTCAACCTGTAACAGGGTTGAGGTCTATTGTGTTATCTCTGATCCTGCTGATGGTGAAAGGAGGATAAAGACCTTCCTGTCAGCCTTCCACAATGTTCCGCTCGAAAAACTGGAATTAATCCTATATACATATAAGAAGGAGGACGCAGTAAGGCATGTCTTCAGGGTTGCATCAAGCCTGGATTCGATGGTCTTAGGAGAACCGCAGATACTCGGCCAGATTAAAGACGCATACAGTAAGTCACTTGTACTAAATACAACAGGTGTAATTCTAAACCGTCTTATTAAGAAGGCGATCTCTGTTGCAAAGAAGGTGAGGACAGAGACGAGGATTGGAGAGAATGCAGTTTCTATAAGTTATGTTGCGGTAGAACTCGCAAAAAAAATCTTTGAGGATATACATGCAAGAACCTCTATGTTCCTCGGCGCTGGGGATATGGCTGAACTCGCTGCAAGACAGCTCTTGAAAAGTGGAGTAAAGGGTATAACAGTGGCTAACAGAACCTATGAGCGGGCTGTTGAGCTTGCAGCTGAACTCAAAGGCACGGCTGTAAAGTGGGAGGATTTCCTTAAAGAGATGCTTTATACGGATATAGTGATCTGTTCTACGGGTGCCTCAGGATATGTCTTTACAGATGAACAGGCAAGGAAATTGATGAAGGAGAGGAGACACAAACCGATCTTCATCATAGATATATCCGTACCGAGGAACATAGACCCTGCTGTAAATGAAATAGACAATATATATCTCTATAATATCGATGACCTTCAGGATATCGTAGATTCGAATATCCTCGAGAGAAGAAAAGAGGCAGAGGCTGCAGAAGGAATTGTGGGTAAAGCGGTGGAAAGTTTTCTTGCCTGGGAGAAGTCCCTCGAAGCTGTTCCAACGATAGTAGCAATTAAGGAAAGGATAGAAGTTATAAGAAAGGAAGAACTCGAGAAGATAATGAACAAACTCAACGGAATGAGTGAGAGGGAAAGAAAGATGGTAGAGGCGCTCACGGCTTCTATAGTGAATAAGATCCTCCATCCTTCTCTATCAGTCCTCAAGGAAGAGATAGACCCTGAGAACAGGACTACCTACATATATCTCGCAAGGAGGCTTTTCGGTCTCGACAGGGAAGAGGATATTGGAGAGGATAATTAAGATAGGTACAAGGGGAAGCAAGCTCGCCCTGTGGCAGGCAGAGTGGATCAAGTCGAAGCTCGAGGAATATCGTAAAGATATTAAGGTTAAACTTGTCAGGATTAAAACAACAGGTGATAATATCCTCGATGTTCCTTTATCAAGGGTTGGGGGAAAGGGGCTCTTCGTAAAGGAGATAGAAGAGGGGCTTCTGAGGGATAATATCGATCTGGCTGTCCATAGTATGAAGGATCTTCCTACGGAATTGCCGGCTGGCCTTTATATCGGAGCCATAACAGAAAGGGAGGATCCGAGGGATGCCTTGATAATAAGTCAAAAGTTAAAAGTGAAAAGTGAAAAGTTAAATCCCCCCCTACCCCCCTTTATTAAAGGGGTGGGAGGGGGGATTAATAATTCATTACTATTTAAATTGCCAAAGGGCGCGGTTGTTGGGACGAGCAGTCTCAGACGTCAATGTCAGCTGAAAGCTATTAGACCTGACCTTAATATAATAAATCTCAGAGGAAATCTCGATACAAGGATAAGGAAGCTTGATGAGGGAAAGTTTGATGCTATAGTAGTCGCCTCAGCTGGGGTAAGGAGGCTTGGATTGGGAGACAGAATCACAGAATACCTTCCACCTGAGGTGAGCCTACCTGCAATCGGACAGGGGGCATTAGGTATTGAGATTAGGATGAATGATAGATTCACAGGAGAACTTGTTAGTTTCCTTAATCATGAAGAAACATCCCTCTGTGTTAAGGCGGAAAGGGCCTTTCTTAAAAGGCTCGAGGGAGGGTGTCAGGTACCGATTGCTGCATATGCAAGAATAATAAATAAATGGCAAGGGGCAAAGGGCAAAGGGCAAATCTCTGAACTCCAAACTCTAAACTCTAAACTCTTAATCATGGATGGCCTCATTGGAAGTGTTAACGGTGACAGGATTTTAAGAGGACGTATTGAAGAAAGACCTGAAGAACCAGAGTCCATCGGTGTCAAGCTTGCAGAAGATCTCCTGTCGAGGGGAGGACGGGAAATACTCAATGAGATCTATGGAAAGAGTGAATCTTTAAAGGTTTGAATTATGGTATACAAAGAGGAATTAGAAGAAAAGGATATAGATTCGCTCGACGTAATAGAAGGTGAAACCTCATTAATACCCTATGATACCCTCGGACATTATCTTACCGAGATCAGGAAGTATCCCTTTCTCTCTAAAGAAGATGAATTCAGGCTGGCGGTGGATTATAAGGAGGAAAAGGATATGGACGCCCTTATCAAACTTATCCTCTCTAACCTCAGGGTGGTTGTATCTATAGCCTTTGAATATAAAGATACGCATCTTAATCTTTCAGACCTTATTCAGGAAGGGAATATAGGACTGATGCAGGCCCTTAAGAAATTTGACCCTTACAGAGGTGTCCGCCTTTATACCTATGCCTCCTGGTGGATCAGGGCCTATATCCTCCGTTATACCATCAATAACTGGAGACTTGTCAAAATCGGTACAACCGAGTCCCAGAGGAAACTTTTCTATAACCTTATGAAGGAAAAACAACGTTTAGAGGCACAGGGTCTCGAATCTCCCCCGAAACTTCTTGCAGAGAAGCTGCAGGTTAAAGAGAAGGATGTGATCGAGATGTCTGAACGTCTGCGTAACTGGGAGGTATCTCTTGATCAGCCGGTATATGAAGGTTCAGAGGAGACCTTACTCGGTCATATAATCCCTGGAGGTATAAATGTTGAAGAAATCCTGGAAGAAGAGGAATTAAAAAACCTCTTCATGGAGAAATTGAAGGAATTCTCAAAGACATTGAATAAAAGAGACCTTGAGATACTTCAGAGAAGGATACTCTCCACAAACCCTGAAACCCTTGATGATATAGGCAAGAGGAACAGGATTTCAAAAGAGCGTGTTCGTCAGATTGAGAAGAAGATAGTTCAGAGAATTAAAGAATTTATGAAAAAGGAGATAAAGGACTTTGATATTATAAAAGATGGGCGGCCCTGAAGGGCCGCCCTCCTCTCCCATCAGGATTTTACCTCGATAGGTATCGCCTTTGGCTTTATCTCTTCCTTCTTTGGAAGATCGATCTTAAGAACCCCTCTATCGTAGGTTGCCTTCACCTTGTCAACCTCGACTGTCGAGGGGAGGCTAAAGGTCCTGCAAAAACTTCCATATACCCTTTCTACTCTCTGATAATTCTCCTTTTTATCTTCCCCTTCAAGTTTCCTCTCTCCCTTAATAGTCAAGGTATTATTCTCAATCTTGAGATCTATATCCTTCAGGTCCATTTCCGGGAGTTCTGCCTTTATCAATAACCTTTCTGAATCCTCGTCGATATCAACAGCAGGGACCCAATCCCATATCTCACCATGGACATCAGAGATAGAGGGCCTGAAAAAGGTCTCGTTAAAGAGCCTGTCTATCTGATCCCTCAGGGAAAGTACCTCCTTAAAAGGTTCCCATCTCATAAGTTTCATTATATTCACCTCCTTCACTTTTAATTTCTGGTTATAATTTAACCATTGTTTTTTAGAAGTCAAGGATTGCATAGTAAAAACTTCTTTACCCAAAAAACCTCCTGGTGGTAATATATATATTTGTCATGAAGGATAGCCTAATCATCAAGGGGGCAAGAGAGCATAATCTCAAGAATATTGACCTTGAGATCCCGAGAAACAGATTAGTTGTAATAACAGGATTATCTGGTTCCGGGAAATCCTCCCTTACCTTTGACACAATATATGCTGAAGGTCAAAGGAGATATGTCGAGAGTCTCTCTGCATACGCCAGGCAGTTCCTCGAACAGATGGATAAGCCTGATGTCGATTCCATCGAAGGTCTTTCCCCTGCTATTTCTATCGAACAGAAGGCAACCTCAAAGAATCCACGTTCTACTGTAGGGACTGTGACTGAGATATATGATTATATGAGGCTCCTTTTTTCAAAGATAGGCAATCCCTATTGTTACAACTGCGGTAGAGAAATCAGATCTCAGACAGCCCAGCAGATGGTTGATTCTGTATTATCGCTCTCTGCTGGTACAAGATTCCAGGTCCTCGCCCCTATTGTTAGAGGAAGGAAAGGGGAATATAAAAAGGAACTCCTCGAGATGAGAAGGATGGGATACAGTAAGGCAAGGATCGATGGGAAGATCACGGACCTCTCAGATGATATAACACTGAATAAGAATAAGAGGCATACAATAGAAATAATTATTGATCGTTTAATCGTCAAGGAAGGTATAGAAAAACGGATTGCAGACTCCATCGAGATTGCTATAAGGCTCTCAAAGGGAATAGTCATTATAAACGAGCTGGATAAAGGAAGAGACATCCTTTACAGTCAGAAACTTGCATGTCTTTATTGCGGAATAAGTTATTCAGAAATAACTCCAAGAACCTTTTCCTTCAACAGCCCTCATGGTGCCTGTCCGGATTGTGGTGGTCTGGGTGTTGAGAGGATTCAAGATTTTGAAAATGAGCAGGAGCTTGCAGGAACTCCCTGCCAGTTCTGTGGCGGTAGTAGATTAAGGAAGGAAAGCCTCTTTATAAAGATTGGGGGGTTATCAATATCAGAGATTTCTCAGATGTCTGCAAAGAGAACACTCAGTTTCTTAAACAATCTCACACTTTCAGATAAAGAGTCTTTCATAGCTCAGAGGATACTTAAAGAGATAAGAGAGAGGCTCGGATTCTTGGTGAATGTGGGGCTTGATTATCTGACACTCGATAGATCAGCTGCTACCCTCTCAGCAGGTGAGGCGCAGAGGATAAGACTTTCCACACAGATAGGTTCTTCCCTGACAGGTGTACTATATATCCTCGATGAACCGAGTATAGGACTCCATCAGAGGGATAACAGAAGGCTCCTTGACTCCCTTTGCAGACTCAGGGATCTGGGGAATACCGTCATAATTGTTGAGCATGACGAAGAAACAATGAGAAGGGCTGATTACCTTATAGATATTGGTCCTGGTGCAGGTTTACATGGTGGAGAGGTTGTGGCACGAGGAAGTATTGAAAGCATAATAAACGCTGAAAGGTCCCTGACAGGCATGTATCTCAAGGGAGAACTTTCAATCCCTGTACCGGAAAGGAGGAGGAAACCAAAAGGCTTCCTAAGTATACTCGGCCCGAGAGAAAATAACCTTAAGGGAACAGATATTGATATCCCTATAGGAATCTTAACCTGTGTTACAGGGGTCTCAGGGTCAGGGAAATCAACCCTTGTCTTTGATATCCTCTATAAGGCCCTGGCTAAGATTCTATATCATTCACCAGAAAGGCCGGGAAGGCACAAGAGGATAAATGGTATAGAACTCATAGATAAGGTTCTGGACATAGACCAGTCTCCGATAGGAAGGACACCGAGGTCTAATCCTGCCACCTATACAGGACTCTTTACCTATATAAGAGAAATTTTCTCACATCTTCCAGAGGCGAGGATAAGAGGTTATAAACCAGGAAGATTCAGCTTTAATATTAAGGGAGGTCGTTGCGAGGCCTGCGAAGGGGACGGATCAATAAAGATAGCTATGCATTTCCTTCCTGATGTCTATGTCACATGCGATCAATGTAAGGGAAAGAGATATAACAGGGAGACCCTCGATATAAGGTATAAAGGGGAAAATATCGCAGAGGTTTTGGAAATGACTGTGGAAGAGGCATTGATCTTCTTCGAGAATATACCACATATAAGAGAAAAACTTGAGACCCTGAACAGTATCGGACTTGGCTATATAACACTGGGGCAGTCTGCCACAACACTATCAGGCGGAGAAGCCCAGAGGGTGAAACTCTCAAAAGAGCTTTCCAAGAGGGAAACAGGCAGGACACTTTATATTCTCGATGAACCTACAACAGGTCTCCATTTTGCTGATATACATAGACTCCTCAATGTCCTTAACCGTCTCGTTGATTCCGGAAATACAGTTGTGGTCATAGAGCATAATCTTGATGTCATAAAGACAGCAGACCATATCATAGACCTTGGTCCAGAGGGCGGAGATGATGGTGGATGGCTTGTGGCTACCGGAACACCAGAAGAGGTATCAGGGATAGCCAATTCATATACAGGGCAGTTTCTTAAAAGGGTTCTTAGAAGAGAAAGTGAGTCGGTATTTGCACATGTATAGTGAGTTAATTTCAAATTTCAAATTTATTATTATAACAATCATTTTACTACTCCTCTCCTGTAGTAAAGAGCCTCCAATCTTTAAAAAGACTAAATTCCTTATGGATACCGTAGTAACTGTTACTGCTGTTGGACCTAAAGAAGAGGTTGAGAAGGCGATAGACGCAACATTCTCAGAGATAGAAAGACTCGAATCCCTTATGTCAGGTTTTAGAAAAGGGAACGATGTGGACAGGATAAACAGGTCTGCTGGTATAAATCCAGTTAAAGTAGATAAGGATGTCCTAATTGTTATAACCAAGGCGATAGAAATCTCAGAGATGACCGGCGGTGCCTTTGATATCACGATAGGCCCTCTCAGTAGTCTCTGGGGATTTGGGGTTAAAGAAAATTATATTCCTGCAAGGGCTGATATTAAAAAGACCCTCTCCCTTGTTGACTATAGAAAGTTACATGTAAATGTACAAAAATCTGAGGTCTTACTCAAGGAGAAAGGCATGAAAATAGATTTAGGTGGAATAGCGAAGGGTTATGCAGCAGATAAGGGGGTTGAGGTCCTCAAAGGAGAAGGAATAAAGGCAGGGATAGTGGCTGTGGCAGGTGATATAAGGGTCTTCGGAAAAAGGCCTGATGGCAAACCCTGGCATATTGGCATAAAACATCCGAGGGAAAAGGATAAAGTCCTTACTACGATTGACCTCGAGGACAGTTCAATATCAACATCTGGGGATTATGAGAGATTTTTCGTAAAAGGTGGAATCAGATACCACCATATCTTCGATCCTAAAAATGGGCTTCCTGCTCCAAATTGTCAGAGCGTTACGATAATATCAAAGGAAGGTATTCTTGTAGATGCCCTGGCAACAGGGGTCTTTGTTTTGGGACCAGAAAAGGGTATGGAGTTTATCGAGTCTAATAAATTAATCAAAGGGATAATCGTGGATTCAAGGGGAGAGGTTAAGGTCTCCTCAGCACTCAGGTCTATGACCCCTAGGGGGAAGATTGGGCTTTAGAGATATCATAAGGGGAATGACTTTCTGGGATAAGGTTCTGATACTGTTACTTTCAGGAATAACAGTCTTAAGTTTCTATGTCGTTAAAACAATCTTTCCTCAAGGTGCAGAGGCATCCATAGATGTAGAGGGAAGGACTATTGGCTCCTATTCCCTTGAAGAAGACAGGATACTCAAGATTAAAGGCCCCCTGGGAATAACAGAGATCGAAATCAGGGATAGTAAGGTAAGAGTTATTAAGGACCCCTCTCGTTATAAGATATGCATAAATCAGGGATGGATATCAAAATCTGGTGAGGCCCTTATATGTCTTCCCAACAGGATAATTGTCTCTATTACGGGTGAGGGCAGGTACGATGCTATCAGCTGGTAGGAAAATGGAACTGAGAGAAATGGTCTACCTCTCATTACTTTCAACATTCGCCATTGTCATCCATAGTCTTGAGATGGTTTTCCCTTCACCACTACCATGGCTGCGATTGGGGCTTGCGAATATAATTACACTCGTTACCCTCATACTCTTCGGCCTTAAGGCAGGACTTTTTGTCACAACCATAAGGGTTCTTGTGGGCTCACTCATTACAGGCTCCTTTCTCAATCCAGGTTTTTTCCTGAGCCTTTCAGGTGGAGTGGCGAGCACACTCGCTATGGGTCTTATGATCTCGATATTCAGGAATGCCTTCAGCCCTATCGGCATAAGTCTCATCGGTGCATTCACGCATAACCTTACCCAGATAGCTATGGCATATATAATGATAGTAAAGCGGAAGGAGATCTTTCTTCTTACTCCTGTAATCCTGGGTTTTGCTATCATCACAGGGACTTTTAACGGGATTGCCTCTTCTCTTTTATCTGATCATCTTAGGGGTATAATAGGAATGAAGTCAGTGGGTAGGAGATAGAGGGGAGCTATTGCCTGTTCTTTCTTTGGAGTTCTTCATAGATCCTTGCATTCTCGATAGCTGTTCCGCATACCTCTGCCAGTGAAGAAGAGAAGGAGATGTCCTCTTCTGAGAACTGTCGTGACCTGTCTGTGAGGAGCCTCAAGATCCCTATCACCTTTCCCTTCGCAATTATTGGTAAGGTGAGCATGCTTTTTATGCCCTCCTTTAGTGCCTCCTTCTGGTAATGAACCCTGGGGTCGGTGGTAACATCGTATATGGCGACGGACCTTGTCTGGAGAGCTTCCCTTACATTTTCTTCTGTATCAACAGGCCCCCTTCCAAGGTATTCCTCACTCAGGCCATAAGCTGAAACCAGTTCGAGTTTCTGCTCTGTAGAATCCAGCAACCTTATAGTGGCAGCCTTTAAATTCATAACCTCGGGCAGTTTCCTGACTATAAGGTTAAGAACTTCGTTCAATCTTAGTGTGGAACTTACTACCTTCGTAACTTCCTCAAATACCCTGAGGTATTCCTTTGTTCTTGATACGGTGGTCTCGAATTTCCTCGCATTGACTATGGCAATGGCGGCCTGTTCAGCTATGGCCGTCATAAATTTCAGGTCTTCATCTTTATATTTCACTGGCTCAGAGGTATACATCCTGAGAACGCCTATCACTTCATCCTTGAATTTAACAGGGATCGAAAGAATACTCCTTATCCCTTCGTCTTCTGCTTCTTTTTGATACTTTGCATTGGTATCGGATGTTATGTCATATACGGAGACTGCCTTACCGGTCAGGGCATCGGATATACTTTCGTCGTAGGCAACAGGCCCTTTTCCCACATACCTTTTTCTCAAACCGTAATAGGCAGCGACCTCCAGCTGCTGTGTTTCCTTATTCATAAGTCTCAGCATGCTTGCCTTTACATTCATAACCTTTACTGCATTCGTCACTATCAAGTCCAGAACCTCATTAAGGGAAAGGCTTGAACTTATAGCCTTGCAGATATTCTGATAGCTCTCGAGATAGACCCTTTTCTCGAAGATCGTCTCGGCGCAATCTGGACACATCCCATGGGTGAATACCCCAAATCCCTCCTCGGTCAGGTATTTCTCTATCTGTTCCCAGGATTTCTCGGTGATCTTTATCTTCTTGCACCATGCGCATATCGGTACCAGTCTATCCTTTCTATGCTTCTTTATGTACGACTCTAAAAAGGAAAATACCCTTGAATTATCCCGAAGGAGAGAGACAGAGCCGATGACTTTCCCACCTCTGAAAACAGGAGAGGCCTGTTCTTCTATATATATCCTTTCGCTACTCTTATTTACAAGGAATAGATTTTTTACAGTTGTCCTTGAAGACTGTAAACATAGTATCGCGGGGTACTCGTAGGAGAGAAGGGGAGTGCCGGATTCATCTTCGTAAGAGATTATCTCTTCACAGTTCTTTCCCCTTACATCCTCTGCATTGTAACCAGCGAGAGCTTCTGCACCCTTGTTCCAGTAAGTTATCTTCCTATTGCTATCTACATGATAGACTCCATCGAAGATGCTGCTCAGAATGTCGAGATAGATATTCCGAAACATAATAATATTGTTTCTACACCTCTATTATCAAAGGCAGGATCATAGGTCTTCTTTCCATTTTTTTCATAATATATTTTCTTAGTGTACTCT
>JACRGW010000145.1 GCA_016212195.1 Nitrospirota bacterium | reverse complement strand
CATACAGTATCCACTCCGATATAGGGCATCATTGTGTAG
Source organism: Nitrospirota bacterium (assembly GCA_016212195.1). Classification (GTDB taxonomy): domain Bacteria; phylum Nitrospirota; class Thermodesulfovibrionia; order JACRGW01; family JACRGW01; genus JACRGW01. The sequence continues at coordinate 6,563 of JACRGW010000145.1, read as the reverse complement.
GGTCAAGGGTGAACGGAAAGATAGTACCTTTGAAATACCAGCTCAAAAATGGTGATTCCGTTGAAATTCAGACATCTGCAACACATATCCCCAGCCGGGACTGGTTGAAATTTGTAGTCACTCCAAGGGCAAAGACAAGGATAAAACAATGGATAAAGGCAGAGGAGAGAAAGAGGTCCTTAGAACTCGGCAGGGAACTCCTGGAAAGGGAGTTTAAGAGACATGATCACAGTCCATCATTAATAAAATCGAAGGAGATAATCGATATTGCCAATGGTTTAGGATTTCAGGGTACAGAGGAGATGTTAGTAGCCATAGGGTATGGAAAGGTCTCAGCATTACAGGTGATTAACCGACTTGTTCCTGAAAAAGTTAAAGAAGGAGAGATGCCCATTAAAAGGCCTTTAAAGAAGGAGAAAGGGGAAAGGGGTGTCATGGTAAAAGGTATTGATGATATCCTCATCCATTTTTCTAAATGCTGTAGCCCTATCCCGGGTGATAAGATCATTGGCTTTATAACGAGAGGCAGGGGTGTATCAATTCATACGGAGGATTGCTCAAATGTGATAGATCTTGCGGTAGATAAAGACCGCCTAATAGAAGTAGACTGGGAACAGGATGAATCTACACATCCTGTCAGGATATCTGTATATACAGTGGATAAACCAGGGCTTCTCGCAAATGTATCATCCGCTATCACCTCTGCTGAGGTGAATATAAGCCAGGCAAATATCTCTACAACTGAGGATAAAAAGGCCTATCTGAATTTTGTGGTTGAGGTTAAAGACCTGAATCAACTCGACAGGGTAATCAAGAAGGTTGAGCAGGTTGAGGGAGTACTCGATGTGAAGAGGATTAAAACAGCTTAACCAGTCACTTTCGAAATTACTTTTTTTACCTTTCCAGATCTGAGACACCTTGTACAGACATAAATCCTTTTAGTCCTTCCGTTTTCCGATATCCTCACCCTTTGAAGATTTGGCTTTAATATCCTTTTGGTTCTGTTATGGGCGTGGCTGACATTCATCCCGACTTGATGGCCCTTTCTGCATATCTCACATACCCTTGCCATAAACTTTCCCCTTTCTATACCGATTGACTATTGCATTAAAAGTACTGTTATGTTAGCATAATTAAAATAATTAGACAAGACTTAAAGAAATATGGGGAATATAAGAGTACACGAAATTGCTAAAAAATTTGGTGTGACCAATAAAGAGGTCCTTGAAAAACTCAGAGGTATTGGGATAAAAGGGAAAACCCATTCGAGCAGTATTGAGAAAGAAATTGCTGATGAGGTTACACGTATCTTAAAATCAAAACAAAAACCCAGGACTGAGACAAAAGCTAAACCGAAGGTTGGAATAAAGATCAAAGCTAAGACGAAACCCGAGGCTAAATCGAAAGCAGAATTAAAGGTAAAAGCAGAGTCCAAACAAAAGATCGAAACAAAGGTTGAACCCAAAGTTAAACCAATGCCTGAACCAAAGATCGAACCACCGGTTGAACTAAAGGAAGAACCTAAGGTTGAACCAAAGATTGAGAGGAAGGTTGAGGCTGAAAACAAGATAGAGATCGAGGAGCCCAAGGGGCATGAAAAGAAGATAGGGCCCTTTAAATTCGAAGAAGATGAAGAAGTCACAAGAGTCCTTCCATCAAGATTTAAAGATAAACTTCAGCCACTAAAACTCAAAGGTGTAAGACCCTTTCCTACATCAAAGAAAAGATGGCAGGAATTCAGATCGTTACCTATATCAAAGAAGTTTGAAAAACCCAAGACCTTCAGACCAGGTGGGCAGGTTGTACCGCTACCAACCTTACCGAGAAAGAAGGTTATAAAGCTTACAGAGGGTATGACTGCAAAGGACTTTGCTGAGACGATTGGCCAGAAGTTGAATGAGGTAATAAAAAGATTCATAGAACTCGGCGTTATGGCAACGATAAATCAGCCCGTTGATATGGACGCCGCTATCTTGGTTGCCGATAGTGTTGGTGTAAAGGCCGAATTCGCACCTGCGGAGGCTATTGAATCCGTCCTTGAAGAGGGAATAGAAGATGTCTCACTCCTTAAACCAAGACCACCAGTAGTAACCATAATGGGTCATGTGGATCACGGAAAGACATCCCTTCTTGATGCTATCAGAGAGACCAAAGTGGTTGAGGCAGAGGCAGGTGGAATAACCCAGCATATCGGTGCTTATAAAGTTGATCTGAAAGATAAGGTCATCGTTTTCCTTGATACTCCGGGCCATGAGGCATTTACAGCCATGAGAGCCAGGGGTGCAAAAGTAACAGATATAGTTGTTCTTGTAGTGGCTGCCGATGATGGTGTAATGCCTCAGACTGTCGAGGCTATAAATCATGCTAAAGCAGCAGAGGTACCTATAATAGTTGCGATAAACAAGATTGATAAACCAGAAGCGAACCCAGCAAGGATAAAACAGCAGTTAGCAGAACATGGACTTATTCCTGAAGAATGGAGTGGCCAGACCATATTCACTGAGGTTTCAGCAAAAAAGTATATCGGCATAGAAAACCTTTTGAGTATGATTCTTCTCCAGGCTGAAGTTATGGAACTCAAGGCAAATCCGAATAAGTCAGGAAGAGGTATTATTGTTGAGGCGAAACTCGATAAAGGTAGAGGGCCTGTAGCTACAGTCCTTATTCAGACCGGGGCTGTGAAGATTGGAGACTCCTTTATTACCGGAGTCTACTCCGGAAAAGTAAGAGCCCTCATAGATGATACGGGCAGAAAACTTCCTGAGGCAGGTCCTTCCACACCTGTAGAGATTATTGGGCTTTCAGGTGTACCGCAGGCAGGGGATACATTTATAATTGTTGAAGATGAAAGGAGAGCCCGTCAGATAGCCCTGGCGAGGGAGCAGAAACAGAGGGATACCGTTGTATCGAAGACGAGGAGGATGACCCTTAATGACCTCTATACAAGGATCCAGGAAGGCGTGGTCAAAGAACTGAAACTTATAATCAAGGGAGATGTTCAGGGTTCGGTTGAGGCGGTAGAAGAGGCATTAGAGAGGTTAAGCACAGAGGCGGTTAAAGTCAAGGTGATCCATAGTTCTGTTGGAGGGATTACAGAGACAGATGTTATGCTGGCATCAGCCTCTGAGGCTATTATTATCGGTTTCAATGTCAGACCAGAAGCCAAGGCATACGCCCTGTCTGAAAATGAAGGAGTTGACATCCGTTTATATGCAATCATCTATGATGCTATATCTGATGTTAAGGCCGCTATGGAGGGTCTACTTGAACCTACAATAAGAGAAAAGATGCTTGGAAGAGTAGAGATTCGTCAGACCTTTCATATCTCCAAGGTCGGGACTATTGCTGGTTGTTATGTCCTTGAGGGAGCGATAAGCAGAAGCAATACAAATGTAAGACTCCTGAGGGATCATGTAGTAATCCATGAAGGGAAGATATCCTCACTTAAGCGTTTCAAAGATGATGTAAAAGAGGTCCAGGCAGGTTATGAGTGCGGGATAGCGCTTGAAAACTTTAATGATATCAAGACAGGCGATATCCTCGAGGTATTTACAATCGAGAAGATAGCGGCGAAGTTATAATTTTCTTAACTCTTAACTCTTAACTCATAACTCTTAACTTTCATATGTTCATCGGTCTTTGCACAATCGATCTCCATATCCCAGACAGCCAGTCCCTAAAGAGTAAAAGGCAGATACTAAGAAGCATCAAGGACAAGGTGAGGAAAAAGTTTAATGTCGCAGTTGCTGAAGATGGGGAAGATCTATGGCAGAGGACTACCATTGCGGTTGCCACCGTGAATAACGATAAGAGACACATAAACAAGACCCTCGACCTGATTGTTGGCCTTATTAGAGGGACACCCTCAGTAGAGATTTTAGATTACACAATAGAGATATTCTGAAATTCCAGCTATTTTATCTTCTTTGAGCCTATCGTATAAATGATTTTCCCCATCTCTCTAATCTATATACCCCTTTACTTTTTCTCTGATTTTATTGATAATATAACATGCTTCGTTATAAAAGATCAGTAAGGGTCGGGGATCTAATGAGGGAGGAGATCGCCGATATCCTGATGCATAAGATAAAAGATCCAAGAATCGGCTTTGTAACAGTCACTGGGGTAGATCTGAGTGATGATCTACGCCACGCCAAGGTTTTTTTAAGTATTTATAAAGATGAAGAAAAGGAAACAACACTTAAAGCGATTGAGGTGGCGAAAGGATTCATCAGGAGAGAACTCGGAAAAAGGATAAGTTTGAGATTCCTCCCTGAGCTGATGTTCAGACTGGATAAATCAATAGAGTATGGTAACAAGATCGATCGGATCCTCAAAGAGATAAGTAACAGTAAAAGGTTAGAGGAAACTGAGAAGGTTGATGACCCATAGAGCGGAGATGAATCCCCCTGAGAAGCTTAGAGGACTAATCAAAAGAAATTCCAGCTTTCTAATTACTTCCCATATAAACCCTGAAGGAGATGCGCTTGGATCAGAACTTGCCCTGGCATTGACACTGGAGAAGATTGGGAAAAATGTGGAGATATGGAATCGTGATCCTGTTCCTGAAATTTATAAGTTCCTCCCTTACTCAGAAAGGATTTCCCATGGAGAAAATATAAATAGAAGATATGATGTCCTTATACTCGTCGATTGTGGCAACATGGATAGAAGCGGTTGGGTTGATAAAAATAACCTTCCGGCAAATAGTGTCTTTGTAATAGATCATCACCTTACAGAAAGTCCTCTTAAGGACAATGGCTGGATAGAACCAGATGCCTCCTCAACCGGAGAGATGATCTATAACCTTGTTATCTCACTCGGGATAGAGATTGATTTAGATATAGCGGTCAATATCTATACAGCAATTATGACTGACACTGGATCTTTCCGTTATTCATCGGCAACTCCTGATGCCTTCAGGATTGCAGGTATTCTTGTAGAGAAAGGGGTGAAACCATCAAAGATAAACAGAGAGGTTTATGAAAGTTTTCCCTTCAGAAAGATTAGACTCTTAGGTTATGCATTGAGAACAATCGGAAAAAATCAAGACGGAAGGGTTGCCTGGATGACTATAAATAAGAGAATGTTTAAGCTTGCAAATGCAAGGGCAGAAGATACAGAGGAATTTGTAAACAACCTTCGGTCAGTGAAGGGAGTAGAGATTGCTATCCTTTTCAGACAGAAAGGTCTTAAGACCTTCAAGGTGAGCTTCAGATCGAGGGGGAAGGTTGATGTCGCAAAAATAGCTGAGACCTTTGGTGGAGGAGGACACAGGAATGCCGCGGGGTGTGAGCTTAAGGGGAATCTTACAGAGATCAAAAAGAAAGTTGTAAAGATGGTGGAGAGGGAGATAGCAAAATAGATAAAGATGCAGGATGCATGACAAGTTATAAAGTTATACCTCTTGAATCTTGCATCATGCATCCTGAGTAATGAATATGGATGGGGTTCTGAATATTGATAAACCGAAGGGGCTTACTTCGAATGATGTGGTGAAAAGGGTAAAGAGGATTCTCTGCGTAAAAAAGGCAGGTCATACAGGAACCCTCGACCCTGAGGCGACAGGTGTTTTACCTGTACTTGTAGGAAAGGCTACGAAGATAAGTCAATACCTGATCAACTCTGATAAGGAATATTTATGTAAGATGGAGTTGGGTGTAAAGACAGATACTGGAGATACAGCAGGAATGGTAATTTCAAAATACTCGGGCACCTTTCCTTCAGAGATTGAGATATACAGAACATTCAAAAAATTTACTGGAAAGATCCTGCAAATACCACCAATGTATTCAGCGATAAAGGTTAATGGGAGACCTCTATATAGTCTTGCCAGGAAGGGGATAGAGATAGAAAGAAAGGCAAGGGAAGTTATAATTCATAATATTGAGATACTGAGTATCAATGGCAATTCAATAACCTTTAAAGTCCTCTGCTCAAAAGGGACATATATCAGAACATTAGTTTCAGATATCGGAGATATTCTGGGGGTTGGAGGTCATCTCATTTCTTTAAGGAGAACCATTGCGGGCAAATTTAGAATAGAAGACTCGATTGACATTAAAGAATTAGAGGATAGCTACAAAAGAGGAAAGATAGCAAGGGGTTTCTATACAATAGAAGAAACCCTTAAAAATGTTTAATAGATTCTATCATAAAAAATTCTTTACAATTGACCATATTTTATGTTATTAAATTGTGAAAACTTGGAGAGGTATTAGGTTATGTCCCTTGATAGGGTTGAGAAACAGCATATAATTAATGAATACAGAGTCCACGATACTGATACTGGTTCCCCCGAGGTTCAGATAGCTCTTCTCTCGGAGAGAATAAGCTACCTTACCGAACATTTCAAAATCCATAAAAAGGACCATCATTCAAGAAGGGGATTACTGAAATTGGTAAGCCAGAGAAGAAAACTCCTCAATTATCTCAGGGAAAACGATATTGACCGATACAGGGTACTTATAGGAAAGCTGGGAATAAGAAGGTAATCCCTTATTCCGAATCTTTTATGGATTGCAGAGTAGAAGAAGATATACGGGGAGATAAACTTTCCCTGT
>JACRGW010000146.1 GCA_016212195.1 Nitrospirota bacterium | reverse complement strand
TATAGATGAACTCCATACATTGGTAGGGGCAGGCGGCGCAGAAGGCGCTATAGATGCATCCAATATATTGAAACCGGCCTTATCGCGCGGCGAGATGCAGTGTATAGGCGCTACTACGATGGATGAGTACCGTAAATATATAGAGAAGGATGCGGCATTGGAGAGGCGCTTCCAGATCATTGTTGTAGAACCGCCATCTGTATAAGAAACGGTTGAAATATTAAAGGGTTTGAGAGACAGGTATGAGGCTCACCATAAAGTGAAATATTTAGATGAGTCATTAGAGGCTGCTGCCAAACTATCAGACAGATACATTACATCAGGACGCTTCCTGCCTGATAAGGCTATAGACCTGATAGATGAGGCAGGTTCAAAGGCAAGGCTATCTGTTATGACTATGCCTCCTGACCTGAAAGAGATGGAGAAAAAGATAGAGCAGATAAGGAAAGAAAAAGATGCTGCTGTTAAAAACCAGGATTTTGAAAAGGCAGCTAACCTGCGGGACCAGGAACGCCAGGCTAAGGCAGAGATGGAGAAGACCAAGAAAGATTGGCAGGAGAAGAAACTTGAGAAACAACCTTGTGTAACTTCGGAAGACATTGCAGAACTTGTATCAAAATGGACAGGGATACCTGTATTCAGGATTGAAGAGAAAGAGACTGAGAAACTGTTAAAGATGGAAGAGGAACTCCATAAGAGGGTCATAGGACAGGATGAGGCAATCAATGCTATTGCCCATGCAGTGAGGCGCTCAAGGGCTGGCATCAAGGACCCGAGGAGGCCGATAGGGTCATTTGTATTCTTAGGACCTACAGGCGTAGGAAAGACTCTATTGGGCAAAGCCCTGGCAGACTTTATGTTTGGTAACTCTGATGCCATGATACAGTTAGATATGTCTGAATACATGGAGAAGTTTAATGTCTCAAGGCTCATAGGTGCACCTCCTGGATACGTAGGCTATGAAGAAGGAGGACAACTTACAGAAAAGGTCAGGCGCAAGCCCTATTCTGTAGTACTTTTAGATGAGATTGAAAAGGCACATCCAGACGTATTTAATATTCTTCTCCAGATGCTTGAGGAAGGCAGGCTTACTGACTCACTTGGCAGAAAGGTGGATTTCAGGAATACAGTCCTCATAATGACATCTAACGTCGGGGCAGATTTACTCAGGAAGCAGGGCTCTTTAGGATTCAAGTCAGAGAAGGAAGAGGGTACATACCAGTCGATGAAGACAAAACTCATGGATGAGGTGAAGAAGACCTTTAAGCCAGAGTTTCTCAACAGGGTGGATGACATCATCGTATTTCGTTCACTTACCAAAGAGGACCTCCAGAAGATAATTGAGATAGAGATTAGTGAGGTTAAGAAGAGATTGACAGACAAGGATATTGTAATTGAACTTACTCAAGGCTCAAAGGATTTTCTTATTGAGAAGGGATTTGACCAGATATTTGGCGCAAGACCACTCAAGCGAACGATTCAGCGGTATCTTGAAGACCCATTGTCAGAAGCGATATTAAAAGGGGATGTCAAGAAAGATGGTCCTGTTATAGTGGACCTTGACAAGGACCATCTAATATTTAAAAAAACTTTGTAACCACAGATAAACACAGTTTAAAACTTAAAGTCTTATACGTTAATTGTATAATTCTCTGTGTTCATCTGTGTTAACCTGTGGTTTATACTTTTCTGTAAAAAACAATAATGGCACAGTATTCAAGACGTAGAAATAGATTAAAAGTCCTGGGGTGTCTATTATTCCTGTTATTCGTTGTGGCGATAGTTTATCTTGAGATTAACAAAGATTCTCTCCTCGTGAGTTACAAGAACTTTATTGAAGAGAAGATGAAGGGCATTTTCAAGACTAATGTTTCTATAGAGAGCTTAGATGGCGGGATATTTAGAGGTATCACAATAAAAGGGCTTGTATTTTATGGTGAAGCAGGTGGCAAGCAGTTGCAGATGCTCAAGATAGAAAGGGCGAGAATTAGTTCCAGATTATGGGACATACTATTATACAGGTTATTCAAAGATAGAGAGATAAAGATTGTTATGTCTAAGGGAGAGGTCTTTCTCCCGGGTGAAGAACGCCCTTCTGTGCATGGCTTAAGGGGTAGCCTCCTGATTAACCAGGATAGTTTCCAGATACATAACCTTAAGGCAACTGTCCGAAACCTACCCGTAAAGATACGGGGCGGTATCTCATGGCGCGACAAATCACCCAGGATGGATTTCTATTCAGAGTTTGAGAACCGTTACACAAGAGGGTTGGTAAAGGTATATGGCATGTTGAAAGAACCTCACATAGGAGGGTATATAATCGTTTTTGATAAGCCTTATGATTTTTCGGGAGATATATTCACATATGAAAATGGATTCAGGATAAAGGACCTTCGGCTGAAAGATGAATGGACAGTCAATGGAGAACTTGATACGAGACATAATAGATACAGCCTGAATATTATGTCGTGGAAACCCTCACCCGCAGTAGGGGATAAGAAGGGCGAGATAAACATTGTAGCAGATTTCAAAGAGCAAAAATTTCTTGTACATGGAAAGATTGACCATGTAGATATTGGTAATTTTGATGTCCTGACTGAGATAGAACTTACAGGAGAGATATTTGAGAGGAGTGCGGAAGAGAGGACATGTGAAGGCAATCTCACTACGTCCAATACTATAGTAAATTATACGCCTTTCAGGGAATTCAAAGGACATTATAAATTGTCTCGCGATGCGTTCACACTCTCTTCTTTAAAATTTGGAGAAGAGTATATACTTTCCGGGAAGGTCTCTCTAACCAGACCTTTTTTATCAAGTCTTTCTTTAGAAGTAAAGGGGGCAACAACCTCTGACCTTATCGTATTTTTGAGTGATAGGAAGCCAGGCGAAGAAGTTCTCTCAGGCAATCTGAATGGTAATATAAAACTTGATGGTACAATCAGGAATTTGAAGGGCAAGGGACATTTAGAGTCGTCAAAGGGGAACATCGGGACTATAAGGTATGAATCGGCAAATATAAACGTAGACATTCTGGGACCCATCGTGACAGTGAGGGATTCCAGGATATATATGAAGGAAGGTTACCGGATAATAGAAGGCGAGATAGACATAAGGAGACTTGGCAAGGCGAATGCCCTTAAGAATGTGAGGGTAGTCTCGGATGAGAAGACGATGATGTTGTCAGGGTGGGATATAGCGAAGAAGGATGAGACGATGGGTTTCAGTCTGGGTAAGGACATTGGTGAGGATATCCACATCAATTTCAAGAATTTTATGAATAATGATTTATTATTCAATCCAAATAGAGACAAAGGACAGCAAGAGGTAGAGTTAGAGTTTAAGGTGAATGGTAAAGAGAGCCTTAAGATGCGACTCAAGGAGCAGGAAGAAACCCTCAGTCTTGAGAGAAAGTACAGGTTTTGAAAAATTTACTTGAAAAGTTAGGAGAAACAAGTATCTTCACCCTGAAATATATAGGTGAGGTTTTTATGTTGATTGGGCAGACGCTTTTCTGGGTTTTTGTCCCTCCTTTTAAGGTCAAGCACATCCTTTACCAGATGAACCGTATAGGGGTTTTGAGTCTGC
>JACRGW010000147.1 GCA_016212195.1 Nitrospirota bacterium | reverse complement strand
TAATGGTATAAACCTACTCCTTCTCGGGAAATCTAAGGCCGGAGGTTCAGGATGTTATTGCCCTGAGAATGTTTTCCTTAAGAGACTTATTCGTCATCTGGTACTTCAGAGGGATGAAGTCGTGATCCTCGATATGGAGGCAGGGATAGAGCACCTTACAAGAGGAGCCACCGATGGAGTGGATGCCTTCATAGTGGTTGTTGAACCAGGGTTGAGAAGCGTTCAAACTGCTCTCCATATAAAAGAGCTTGCAAAGGACCTGGGGATTAAGGATGTTTTAATCGTTGGTAACAAGATAAGGGAAGACAGGGAAAAAGAATTCCTCAGAGAAAAATTGGAGGGACTTGATATAATAGGTTTTATGAATTATGACCCGAAAGTAGTAGAGGCCGATCAGAAGGGCCTTTCACCCTTTAATGCCTCTCCTTCTATGGTGGAAGAGGTTGAAGGGATTAAGGCGGCTCTTCTGAAGAAGTAAAGGATAATTTCGAGTTTCGAGTTATGAGTTTGGACTTTCTCAGGACTCTAAACTCTGAACTCTGCTGTAATTATGAAGGCCCAGTTAAGGAAAGAGTTATTATCAAAAAGGGATAAACTTGCTGAAAGAGATATGGAGACAAAAAGCAGCATGATCAAGAAAAGGCTTTTTGGTCTGAAGGAGTTTAAGAATGCAAATTTTATCCTTTTCTATGCAGCCTTCAGGAGTGAGGTGAAGACAGAGCCGATGATAAAAGAAGCACTCCGGTCAGGGAAAAGGGTAGCACTTCCCATTGTAAGTAAAAAAAAGAACCTCCTGCTTATCTCAGAGCTTAAGGATTACGATAAAGAACTCGCTCCGGGTTACTACAACATTCCTGAACAGAAAAAAAAATACCAGAGGTTGAATCTATTGCATGAAATAGATTTGGTTATCCTTCCTGGAGTCGGTTTTGATAAAAATGGCAATAGATTGGGCTACGGTGGTGGGTTTTATGACCGTCTCCTTTCGGAAACAGACCACAGGGTTACACTTATCGGGCTTGCCTATGAGGTACAGATAGCACCTGAGATACATAGAAGTCCTCACGATGTAATGGTGGATAAGATAATTACTGAAAAGAGGATTATATTCCCAAAGAAATGGATATAAAAAAGATAAAAGAAGGGATAAAACTTGTTCTTGAAGGAATAGGAGAGAACCCAAATAGACCAGGGATAAAAGATACACCTTCGAGAGTCGCAGAAATGTATAAAGAGATCTTTTCAGGAATTGAAACATCAACTGAGGATATACTTAAACCAATTGTGGGAGAATCACATGATGAGATGGTCCTGATAAGGGATATCCCTTTCTATTCTATTTGCGAACACCACCTCCTCCCTTTTGCAGGTAAGGCCCATATTGCCTATATACCTGGGGAGGGTAGAATTGCTGGGATAAATACTCTTGCCAATGCCCTTGAAGTTCTTGCGAAGAGGCCACAGGTTCAGGAGAGGCTTACTGCCCAACTGGCAGATCTTATAATGACTAATCTCAAACCAAAAGGTGCTATGGTTGTGATAGATGCAGAACATTTATGTCTTTCAATGAGGGGGCTTAAAAAGTCTGGATCACGAACTGTCACATCTGCCGTGAGAGGTCTCTTTAAGACAAAGGAATCAACAAGGAGTGAGATGCTGGCTCTTATAAAGAGCAAACAGTAACTGAATACTGTTCACTTACAACTATTCAATAGATATCACGAGGAACTTTATGACAGCAAAGATTTTAGATGGAAAGAGTATTTCTGAGGAAATTAAGAATACAATAAAATCTGAAGTTGTAAGGCTCAAAGAAAAAGGTGTAACCCCCGGGCTTGCAGTAGTCCTTGTTGGTGATAATCCAGCATCAAAGGTCTATGTGAAGAATAAACAGAAGGCCTGCGAAAATGTTGGCATATATTCTGAAGAACATAAACTACCTGAATCAACAAGTCAGGAGGAACTTTTATCCCTTGTTGACAGACTTAATAAAGATAGCAAAATACATGGAATACTTGTCCAGCTTCCTCTTCCAAAACATATCAACAGCGATACCATACTTAAGGCTATAAACCCATCGAAAGATGTTGATGGTTTTCATCCTTACAATGTGGGTATGCTCTTGATAGGAGAACCTGTCTTCATTCCCTGTACACCCTATGGCGTTATGAAGATGGTGGAGCATTCAGGAATATCTGTTGAAGGGAAAACTGCTGTTGTTGTAGGAAGGAGTAACATTGTCGGTAAGCCTGTTGCACTTCTCCTTATGCAGAAGAATGCTACAGTAACAATATGTCATTCGAAGACAAAGGATCTTGCTGAAGTATGTAAAAATGCTGATATCCTTATAGCTGCTATAGGGAAGCCTAAGATGATAAGGGCAAACATGGTAAAGGAAGGTGCTGTGGTTATAGACGTAGGGATCAACAGACTTGATGATGGAAGTCTCGTGGGGGATGTTGACTATGAGGAGGTTTCGAAGAAGGCAGGATGGATAACACCTGTACCTGGAGGTGTGGGACCGATGACTATAACGATGCTCCTTAATAATACCCTTGAGGCTGCCAGAAAATCAGCCAAAGGCTCATAGGGCGGGGGTTTAAGAGATGATTATAAGTAAACAGAAAGATATGGAAGAAATCCTGAATTTTCTGAAAGGCGGAAAATCCTTTTTCCTCCTCGGCTGTAGCGAATGTGCTGCCCTCTGCGGAACAGGTGATGATAAGGCATTAAATGAAATGGAAGAAAAACTAGCGAAGTCTGGAAAGAAAACAACAGGGAAGTTCGTAGCGAAAATAGGATGTCAGGTACTTGGAACTAAGATAGAGTTGAAGCCCTTTAAAGAGGCTATAGATGAGGCGGATGCGATACTTGTAATGTCCTGCGGTGCAGGTACACAGGCTATGGTAGAGGTATATCCGGATAAAGAGGTTTATTCCCTAAACGATACCCTGTTCCTCGGAAATATGACGAGGTTCAGGCAGTTCGATGAAAGGTGTTCGCTATGCGGGGAGTGCATCCTCGATAAGACAGGAGGGATATGTCCTGTTACGCTATGTCCCAAGGGACTTTTGAATGGCCCCTGTGGTGGGACGAATAACGGGAAATGCGAGGTAAGTCCTGATCTCGAATGTGCATGGGTTAGAATCTACGAGAGATTAAAAAGAATCGGACAACTTGATAAGATGAAGGAGATACTTGAACCGAAAGATTATTCAAAACATTTCAAGCCTTCAGCATTAAAGGTGAAAAAGGATGAGAAGAAATGAAAAAATTCAGAGAGGCATTGGAATCAGGAGAATTTACTATTACAGCAGAATGCGGTCCACCAAAAGGGACAGATATGAAGGAGACTCTGGAACATGCACACCATCTCCTTGGAAAGATCCATGGAATTAATGTAACAGACAATCAGTCAGCGGTTATGAGGATAGCATCCCTTCCAGTCTGCAGGCTTCTCTATGAGATGGGCCATGACCCGATACTGCAGATGACATGCAGGGACAGAAACCGTCTTGCCCTCCAGTCAGACCTCCTCGGAGCACACAGACTCGGGATAAGGAATGTCCTCTGTATGACAGGAGATCATGTCTCTGCGGGTGACCATAAGTCCGCAAAGACTGTCTATGACATCGAGTCGGTCCAGCTTTTAAGGGTTGTGGATGGGCTTAACCATGGAAAGGACATGGCAGGGAATGACCTTAAAGGAAGTACCGAGTTGTTTCCTGGTGCTGTTGTCACACCTGAGGCAAACCCTATAGAGCCGCAGCTTATCAAGTTCGAGAAGAAGATTAAGGCAGGGGCAAGATTCTTTCAGACACAGGCGATCTACGATATACCGAAATT
>JACRGW010000144.1 GCA_016212195.1 Nitrospirota bacterium | reverse complement strand
GCGCCTGCCACACAGGCGAGAGGACATGCTTCTATAGAAAATTACTTAAAGACAAGGAAGGATGAGTGGACTGTATCTTCTGTAAGATTATTTCTGGAGAGAGGACTGGCAGAAAGGTCTATGAGGATGAGCTTGTTTATGTCTTCGAGGATATTAATCCTCAGGCCCCTGTCCATATTTTGATAGTCCCTAAAAAACATATCCCTACCCTCTTAGACCTGAAGGAGGAAGATAAACCCCTAATGGGACACCTTTATATGGTTGCAAACATGATTGCAAGAGAAAGGGGAATAGCTGATAGGGGCTTCAGGACACTTATCAACTGTAACCCTGAGAGCGGGCAGACAGTATATCATATACATCTTCATTTACTCGGTGGAAGAATGATGCACTGGCCTCCAGGTTAAAGATGTGTGTAGAAAATGCGCTAAATATTCTTAAGGAAGAAATCAATAAAAAGGCGAATGGGAAATCTTCAGAGCTTATGGATATACTTATAGCCTATAAGCATAAGGAGATGTTTAAGATTTAGTAAATTTAGTTTATGCAATCAGAAGTTGTGCGACGGATTTATTGTTATCTCTTTCCTTTATTTTCCGGGAACAATCCCCTCTGGGCTTGAAGTTTCTGAACTTTAATTTTATACTACCACCACAAGTGGGGAGTCGTCCAGTGGTAGGACGGCAGACTCTGGATCTGCTTACAGGGGTTCGAATCCTCTCTCCCCAGCCAATTATTAAAAGTTACCCCATTTGGAGATAGGATTTTGTTCTATGGAAACCCTTTTATCAGTTCAGGATCTTAAAACGTATTTCTACACAGGCGACGGTCCTATTAAGGCGATAGACGGTCTTAGTTTTGACCTTATTAAAGGGACTGTTTTTGGTTTGGTTGGAGAGTCTGGATGTGGAAAAAGCGTTACAGCCCTCTCGATAATGAGAATCCTGCCACCTGCAGGGAAAACAGTTTCAGGAAAAATAATCTTTAAGGGGGATGATCTCCTCGGCAAGACAGAGGTAGAGATGAGGGGGATAAGGGGAGGGGAGATCTCTATGATATTCCAGGAACCTATCGCTTCCCTTAATCCAATCTTTACTATTGGGTATCAGATAGAAGAGGCGATCCTTTCACATCTGAAGGTAAGTAAAAGAGAGTCAAAGAAACGGGTTGTGGAACTCCTTAAGGCAGTAGGAATGCCTTCCCCTGAGATAAGGGTGAAGGACTATCCCCATCAGTTAAGCGGTGGGATGTGTCAGAGGGTAATGATAGCGATGGCGATGGCCTGCGAACCCTCTCTGATTATAGCGGATGAACCGACGACTGCCCTCGATGTTACTATCCAGGCACAGATACTCGATCTACTAAGGAAGATACGAGAAGAATCAGGGACATCGATGATTATGATTACCCATGATCTTGGTATCATAGCAGAGGTGGCAGATTCAGTTGCCGTAATGTATACAGGGAGGATTGTAGAATCTACTGACACCAAGACAATCTTCAGAGATCCAAGGCATCCCTATACAATTGGACTTCTCGACTCATTGCCCAAAGGGAAAGGCGAAAAACTTGTAGCGATCCCCGGGATGGTACCAAAGCCCTCCGAGCTTCCAGAAGGATGTAAGTTCTCTACAAGATGCAGGTATGTTATAGAGGAATGTCAGAGTTCAGAGCCTCCTTTGAAAGAGATAGATACTGGACATTGGGTGAGATGCATAAGGGCAGGAGAGATCAAACGTCTATGATTAACAGCAACCTTCTGACAGTTAAAGGCCTTAAAAAATATTTTGATACAAGAGTTGGATTCCTCAAAAAACCTGCCTTCGTCCATGCAGTTGACGGCGTTGACCTTAATGTGGGGTATAAAGATGTTCTTGGTCTTGTAGGGGAATCGGGATGCGGGAAATCAACCCTTGGAAGGTCTATCCTAAGGCTTATTGAACCAACAAGCGGAGAGATAATCTTCGATGGAGAGGATATGATGAAGGTGGATAACAGGAGGCTCAGGGCATTGAGGAGGAAGATGCAGATTATATTCCAGGACCCCTTTTCTTCCCTTAACCCGAGAAAGAGGGTTATAGATACGGTGGGAGAGCCTTTTATAATTCATGGAATAGCAAAAGGTAAAGCACTTAAAGAACAAGTAGTATCTATCCTCGAGAAGGTTGGTCTTTCATCTGATTCACTCTACCGTTACCCCCATGAATTCAGCGGTGGCCAGAGGCAGAGGATAGGGATTGCGAGAGCCCTTGCCGTTGAGCCAGTTTTCATAGTTGCAGATGAACCCCTCTCCGCACTCGATGTCTCGATCCAGGCACAGATTATAAATCTCCTCCAGGAACTTCAGACATCATTAGGGATTTCTTTTCTCTTTATATCCCATGACCTGAAGGTTGTCCGCCACTTCAGTGAAAGGGTTACGGTAATGTATTTGGGGATAATAGTTGAAATGGGAAGAACAGAAGAGATCTTCACTAATCCGCAGCACCCTTATACCGAGGCACTCCTTACTGCGATTCCAATGCCCGATCCTTCCAAAAAAAGGAAAAAGATAATTCTTGCCGGAGATGTACCAAATCCTGCACAGATTCCCCCTGGCTGCCGTTTCCACCCCCGATGCCCTAAAAGGATAGAACCCTGCGATAGGATTAGACCGAAGACTACAGATTTAGGGGGAGGTCATTTAGTAGAATGTCACCTGAGAGGTTGATAGTTTATTTCTAATGCTTATCCTTGGCATTGATACCTCCTGTGATGAGACGGCTGCAGCGGTTGTTAAAAATGGCAAGACTATCCTTTCCAATGTCGTCTCTTCACAGGTAGATATTCACAAAAGATATGGAGGGGTTGTACCTGAGCTCGCATCGAGGTCACACATAGAGACTATTTCCCCCATCGTTGAGAAAGCCCTTGGGGATGCAAAAATAAAGGTTGCTGACCTTTCAGCTATAACAGTAACAAAGGGGCCTGGCCTTGTGGGTTCTCTACTTGTGGGTGTTTCCTTTGCCAAGGCACTTTCATATTCGACAGGGATACCACTTGTAGCAGTAAACCACATTGAGGGTCATATTGCCTCAATATTCGTAGAGGTAAAAGTTTCTTTTCCATTTATCTCCCTTGTTGTATCGGGTGGTCATACAGTTCTTTATTATGTGAAGGATTTTGGTAAATATGAAGAACTCGGTAGAACCAGAGATGATGCAGCAGGAGAAGCCTTTGATAAGACAGCAAAGATTCTGAACTTGGGATATCCTGGCGGACCAATTATAGACCAGATTTCTCTAAAAGGGAATCCCCATGCTGTGAAGTTTCCGAGACCATACCTACCTAACTCCTTCGATTTCAGCTTCAGCGGTCTGAAGACAGCTGTTGTAAACTATATGAGAGATATAGAAAGACTTGGCCACTTCCCGAGGAAGAAGGAGAAAGAGATAGGGATAGGGATTGCTGATATTGCAGCATCTTTTCAGCAGGCGGTCATTGATGTATTGATATATAAAGTATTAAAGGGGGCCGAGAGGAAGGATGTGAAAAGGATCATCCTTTCTGGAGGGGTTGCAGCAAACAGTAGCCTCAGACGTGAGGTTACAGAAAAAGCGAAGGATAAAGGTTTAAAGGTTTTCATTCCGAGACCTGATCTCTGTACAGATAATGCCGCTATGATTGCTGCTATAGGTTATCACTATCATAAAAGGGGGATCCATGCATCCCTTAACCTCAACCCGGAGGCGTATCTTCCTCTATAGTTCGTAAAGCTGGCCCCCTCACCACCCTCTCCCCGCTGGGGAGAGGATTAAGGTGAGGGGAATATCAAAAAGTTGACAAGGTGTTCTTTAAGCAGTAAAATTTATAAAAAAGCCTATGAAAACTTCTTTTCTTAAGTGGCTCAAGGAAATATGGTGTCTCAGTCCTCCAGCCTATAAGGAACCTTTGTTTACATATATTGTATATAGCCTTGATGGCTCAAATGAAAAAATATCATCTAACAAACGCAATCTTTTCCTCTTTACAGTTACATCTTTATTGGTCTTATGTATGATATTCCTGATCAGACCCCTTTTAATAAAATCTAATAATTTATTCTGGATAGACCCTCTTAAACATTCTGTTCTTGAAGCCTTCTGTGGTTTAATGTCAATTATTTTAAGCCTTATAATATACCTGGATTATGAGGTATCAGGCAGGGAGAATGCCTTCTTCCTTGTTTTAGGGTTCTTTTCTATGGGAATCTTTGACATATTCCATGCCTTTTCTGACTATTGCCATAACCTCTTTGTCTGGTTCCATTCCGGGGGAGCTTTCCTTGGCTCTGTATTCTTTTTTGGTTCAATATTTTTTAGCAATTCCCTTTTTAGCTCGATATTCTTTAATGACGCTAAAGGAGTCAATCCAATATGGATAAGGCGATTTTATGCATTATTCGCTATCTTTCTTATTACTGTCTTTGCCTTGTTATCTGTGAGATTCTATGCAAATGTCCCTGATGTTCTCTCTATAAAATTACCTCACCATACCCATATTACTGAAACTAAAGGGGACTTTAGCGAATTTATTTATAGCCTTAACCTCATTTCTTCTCTATTATTCTTGATCTCTGGTCTTTACTTCCTTAAGGGCTTTAAATCGACAAACGATATGCTTTACCATATATTCGGTACTGCTGCACTACTTCTTTTTGCGAGTGAGCTTTCATTCACCTTCTCGAAATTATGGGATCCAACTTGGTGGTACTGGCATATCATAAAAGTGATTATATTTACAGGGCTCCTTCTTGGGCTCGCCTATGGTTTTAACAGAACATTTTATGGACTTCATGAATCAAGGAAAAAATTGACAGAACTCCTTGGGACACTGGAAAAAAGAAACATAGAGATCAGGACCGCCTATGAACATTTAAAGGAGACCCAGAGATATTTAACGGAATCTGAAAGACTTGCCTCGATAGGGAAGATGGCGGCCGGACTTGCCCATGAAATAAGGAATCCCTTGGGTGCTATTTCTAACGCACTTGGAGTTCTTATAAAGTATAGCGCTCTATCAAAGGATGACAAAGAGCTTTTTGACATTATCGAGAAAGAAACAGAAAGGCTAAATCAGTTGGTAGAAGATTTTATAAATTTTTCTAAACCATCCCAGCTTAATAGGGAGGAGACACATCTCCATGAACTTATAGATGAGACTATTTCTATCTTAAGGCTGGACAGGAAACTTATGGGAGGCCTTGCAATAAATAAATCCTTTACTTCTAATATTCCCAATCTCATGCTTGATAAAAATCAGATAAGGCAAGTTTTATGGAATCTCTTTATCAATGCTATTCAGGCGATGCATGGAGGGGGAGTCCTTACTATAAAGACAAGGTATAAAGTTACAGAGGACGAGGTAGAATTAGCCGTTGCTGATACGGGAATCGGTATGTCTGAGGATATCCTCTCACAGGTGTTTCAGCCCTTTTTCTCAACCAAAGAAAGAGGCTTAGGTTTAGGTCTCAATATCGTCCATAAACTTGTCAAAGAACATGGAGGTTATATCTTTATATCAAGCAAGGTAGGCGAGGGGACGCAGATCCAGCTTAACTTTCCTGTAAAGTTTGAGGTCCCTGCAGAGGTGAAAGATAAGGATGTTAGATCTACAAAATATACTGGTAGTTGATGACCAGGATGGAATGAGAAAAAGTCTCGCTATCCTCCTCAAAAAAGAGGGTTTTAATGTAGATGAGGCGGAAAGCGGAGAATATGCGATAGAACGCCTGAAGCATAAGCGATTTGACCTTATTATTACAGATCTTAAGATGTCTCCTATCACAGGGATAGATGTCCTTAAATATGTGAAAGAAAAATCACCCCAGAGCGAAGTGATAATAATGACCGCCTTTAGTACTGTAGATTCCGCTGTTACAGCTATGAAGATGGGTGCCTTTGACTATATATCTAAACCCTTTAAGAATGAAGAAATACTCCATAGAATCAGAAAATCAATCGAACACTCAAAGACTGTGAGTGAATTGAATGAGATTCAGAAAAAATCGGAATCAGGAAAGAAATCATTCCCGATTATAGGAAATAGTAAAGCAATAAAAGAAGTCGTTTCCCTGATAGAAAAGATTTCAAAGATCGACCTCCCAGTATTGATAACCGGAGAAACAGGGACAGGAAAGAATCTTGTTGCAAAAACAATTCATATCAATAGCTTAAGGGTAGATAAATCCTATGTCTCTCTGAACTGTGCATCAGTGCCGGAATATCTCCTTGAGAGCGAACTTTTCGGTCATACGAAGGGTGCCTTTACAGGTGCTATTCTTGATAGAAAAGGACTCTTTGAGGAAGCAGATAGTGGTTCTTTTTTGCTTGATGAAATCGGTAATATATCTAAACCCTTGCAGGCAAAATTATTAGGTGCACTTCAGGATCAAACAATCCGTCGTGTAGGAAGTAATAAAGATAAAAGTGTAGATGTAAGGATTATGGCAGCAACGAATAGAGATTTAGAGCAGGCTGTTGTGGAAGGGGAATTCCGAGAAGATCTGTATTACAGGTTAAAAGTCCTGCATATACATATTCCACCGCTCAGGGAATACCGTGAAGATATCCCTCTCCTTGCCGACTACTTTCTGGATATCTGCAGGGGCAGATTCAAAAAGCCCGATATACGTTTCTCTCCAGAGGTTATAGATGCCCTTTATAAGTATTACTATCCTGGAAATGTGAGGGAACTTCATAACATAATCTGCCATGCGATTGTCATTTCATCAGGACCTATGATAACCATAGAGGATTTACCTTCAAATATTACCCAACAAATTTCAGAAATAGCGCCACTCTCAAACAGTACCACAAAGCCCCAGGCCCTTGAGGAATGGGAAAAGGAAATTATACTACAGAGCATAAAAAAACATTCCCGCAACCTCGCTATGGTTTGCAGAGAACTTAAAATAGGGAGGACGACACTGTGGCGAAAGATGAAAAAATACAATATACGATAATCAGGCAAGTTTTAATCTTGTTTATTATTCTCTTTTTCATGAGTGACACCCATGCAGAGCAAAGGACAGAAAATGGTTTTTTTACAGTAGAGGTTTTAATGGAGAATGAAGACCTTAAAGTCGGGGAAAACAAGCCTATGAGATTAATTTTACGTGATACCTCTGGAAATCCTATTGAAAGAGCAGATATAAAGGCAGCACCATGGATGATGGAGCATGGACATGGTTCCAGCAGGCAGGCTCGAGTGGAAGAAAAGGGGAAGGGTCTTTATATTATTAAAGACCTGTACCTTACAATGAAGGGGATATGGGGTTTGATAATCGAAATAAAGCACAAAGGCAAGGAGGATGCCGTAGTAATTACACTTCCAAGAATTAATTGATCTAACCTTTCCATTTTGAAAATTATCTTTTCAAAACGAAACATATCAGCATTTTATAGTCCCTCCATTTTTATTAATTAATTGTATTTTATGATAATTTAGAATGGTATAGAAATTGCTTTTATTTAAGAAAGGAGGTGATTTTATGACTCTTGAGAGGTGGCTCAGGGTAATAACAGGGGTTTTGATACTTATAACCCTTGCCCTTGCATTCTATTTCGAAGATGATTTTTGGCTTATTATTACTGCTATTTTGGGCTTTAATCTTTTTCAGTCAGGGCTTACAAATTGGTGCCCCATTATGGCAACCCTTAAGGTGTTGGGGTTAGATAAAAAGGGGTAGAGGGAAGGGGGGTGATAGGCGATAGAGGTAAAGGTCTGATTCTTATTTCTGAAATTTAACAAAATGAAAGGAGGTAAAAAGAATTGGAGAGAATAATAGAGAAAATAAAGAGTAAATGGTCTCTCATCGTGGTAGTTGGGATATTCATAGCCGCCATGCTGAGCACAGGTGCGATATTTGCCCCAAGGGGCTTTCAAGATGTCTACAACAAAATCGGGAAGTACATCATGCTTGTCCCTGGCAAATTCAGTGGCACAGTAACTGCTGTAGATCTATCAACCGGAAAAACCCTCGCATGGATATCCTTTGTGAATTATGGAGACACGAATCCGATCATCCACCACATAGCCGCTTTTCCATCCGAAGACCCATATAAGGGATTCGAGTATATAGTGAATTCGCAGGGCGGGAAGAACCTGTATATCTATGGAATACCGACAAAGGTCAAAGATCCTGCAGCGGGTTTCCACATCTACAGGGTCAAGTACGATGGGACAAAGATGAACCTTATTGAGGATGTGGCCGAAACTACGGGTCTTGGTTTGGGAGTCCATGTAACTGTATCTGAGGATGCAAAGAAGTTTGCAGTTGGTGATGGGCAGAAGGATATCTTCGGTGTATTTGACAGAGAGACATCCAAGGTTGATGCGGCTGTT
>JACRGW010000016.1 GCA_016212195.1 Nitrospirota bacterium | reverse complement strand
AGTTCTACCTTTATGCCTGCATCCCTCATCTGTCTTGCCAATTTCATCGATAAGGCGTGCCCTGCATTATTTATCGAGGCTAAAAGTATTAAAGGTTTCTGTTCAGGAGGTGTATTCTTAAGAAGCGATATAGTCCTTTCAACCCCAATCGCAAATCCTATTCCCGGTGTTGGCGGTCCGCCCAGGTCTTTCACGAGTCCATCGTATCTTCCGCCGGCAGCAACTGCATTCTGTGAACCGAGTTTTCCTGAAACTATCTCGAATGTTGTCTTTGTGTAATAATCGAGTCCACGCACAACCTTCTGGTTTATCACGAATGGTATAGATAGCTCTCTGAGATACCCCTTTACCTCTTCAAAATGTTTTTTACAGGAGGGACAGAGTGAATCAAGTATGCCAGGTACATTTACTACTGCATTAATGCACTGCTCACGCTTACAGTCGAGAACTCTCAATGGGTTCACCTCATATCTCTTCTTACAGTCCGGGCATAAAAGAGGCAGTTTATCAGTAAGGTAATTCCTTAGTGTCTTAATGTAAAGAGGTCTGCAATTTTTACATCCGAGTGAGTTTATCTGGAGTTCCAAGTAATTGAGTTTCAGTCTTTCAAAAAGATGCCAGAGCATCATTATTACCTCTGCATCGAGTAGTGGTTCATCTATGCCAAGCACCTCTACACCTATCTGGTAAAACTGGCGGTATCTCCCTGCCTGAGGTCTTTCGTAACGGAACATAGGGCCTAGGTAGTAAAGTCTTGTTGGTTGAGGGTCAGCATGAAGCCCGTGCTCTATATATGCCCTCACAATAGATGCCGTACCTTCCGGTCTGAGTGTTATGCTCCTTCCGCTCTTATCCTGAAATGTATACATCTCCTTCTCTACGATATCCGTATCTTCCCCAATACTCCTCGAGAAGATCTCGGTAAACTCCATTATGGGAACCCTTATCTCAGAATAACCTGCATTTTCGAAAACCTCTTTAGCCGTTTCTTCCAGAAAATGCCATTTTTTAATATCATCAGGCAGGATGTCTTTAAAACCTTTTATACTCTTTGCTTCCATGGTTTAACATGATATCATAATTCATCCTGTACCTCAATCTTTTCTCAATTGGAAGATGGTCAATGGTGAGTGATATTGAAACTCCATACAGCAAGCTACGGGAATGTGCTTGCTGTGCATTTTTAAGAACAGAAAGGGAGGATACCATTTAGGAAATTTTTCGTATCGAATACCTTCAGTCTCTCCGGATTATTCTTTAGATTTCTGATAAAGGGGAAAATACCGATCAGAGGGACATTAGACAGTCTTTTTATAACGAGGGGATTAGTATTCTCTGATGGGTCCGGCTTTAAGTCCTTTGAGTAATTAAGAATAAACCCTATTACAGGAATTCCATATTCCTGGGCGCATCTGATAGTAAGGAGTGTATGGTTTATTGTACCGAGACCTGGCCTTGCTACAACAACAACAGGGATAGTCAAATCCCTTATCAGATCAATGAAAAGATAATCCTTATAGACCGGGACGAGTATTCCCCCAGCACCCTCTACGATTACGATATCATGTTTTTTATTGAGGGTATGATAGGCCTTAAGGATACGGGAAATATCTATCCTCACGCCTTCAAGTTCTGAAGCAACTGCAGGTGCAAGTGGCGTTTTAAATCTGTAGGGGTTTATAAGATCAAGGCTATCTCTTGATCTTGAAGCTTTCTTAAGAAAAATGGCATCGGAGGGGATAAGTCTTTTTCCTGATTTCTTACATCCCGTCTCTACAGGTTTCATCACACCCACACTGTAGCCCCTGTCTTTAAGGGCTATCGCAAGGGCACCTGCTATCACAGTTTTCCCGACACCTGTATCAGTACCTGTAATGAAAATTCCTTTAGACATAGTTAAAATCCGTAAAGCGTAATGCGTGATGCGTAATGTATACGGGTTTGAAATCAAATCTCATCACATATCACTCATTACGACCCTGCTGTCGAGATTAAAGACCTGTCCTGAGACAGAATCTATTTCACTCAGATTACATATAAAATCTGCTACTCGCTCAATATCAGAAAACCTCTCAAGGACGCTCTCTTTTAACTGTGAACCGAGAACCGTAAACCGTGAACTGTGAACCATATCTGTCATAAGCAGACCCGGCAGGACTGCATTGACCTTAATATTATACCTTCCGAGTTCTATTGCAGCAGTCTTTGTTAGTCCTATAAGGCCAGCCTTTGAGGCAGCGTATGATGCCTGCCCTGCCCTTCCTTTGATTCCTGATATAGAGGATATATTGATGATATGGCCTTCCTTCTGTTTTATCATTACCTTTGAAACAGCCCTTATCATATTGAAGGGGCCTTTGAGGTTTGTCTCTATCACTTCATCCCAGACTTCTTCAGAAATCTTTATCAGTAACTGATCTTTAACTATGCCAGCATTATTGATAAGAATATCGATCCTTCCCCATTCTTTAATGACGAGGTCCACCATTTCTTTTACCTTTTCTGTTTCCCTAACATCTGCCCTGAATGTTATTGCCTCGCCTCCACCTTTATTGATTTCTTCAGCAACTTCTTCCGCCCCTTCTTTTCTCTCTTTATAATTTACAAGAACCCTTTTCCCGTTTTTTCCGAATTTAAGGGCGAGTCCCTTACCGAGTCCTCTCGACGCACCTGTGATTATTACTACCTTTTCCATTTTTTATCTTTCTAAATGCGGATAGAGCAG
The DNA here is from genome assembly GCA_016212195.1 of Nitrospirota bacterium. Taxonomy (GTDB): domain Bacteria; phylum Nitrospirota; class Thermodesulfovibrionia; order JACRGW01; family JACRGW01; genus JACRGW01. The sequence goes on along the minus strand of JACRGW010000016.1, from coordinate 582 downwards.
CCTCTATATCTTCTTTTGTATGATTAGCCATTACTGTTGTCCTTATTCTGGAACTTTCCTCAGGGACAGTTGGTGGCCTTATGGCTGGTGCATAAATACACTCTTCATAAAGTATTTCAGCCATCTCCAATGCCTTAGGGATATCTCCTGCCAGGACTGGTATTATAGGAGTCTCCGAGGAAAGTGTGTCAAATCCTAAAGAATGGAGTCCATCTATAAATACCTTCCTGTTATCCCACAACCCCTTAATAAGTGAATCATCCTCTGTAATAATATTTATTGCCTCTATCGCTGCTGCAGCTACCGCAGGTGGAAGAGAAGTAGTATAGATAAAACTCCTTGCTTTATTTCTTAGATAAACTATAAGGCCCTTTGATCCTGCAATATAAGCGCCGAAGGTACCCAGTGCCTTACTGAGTGTCCCCATCTGGATAATATCATTATTTTGGAGACCAAAATGCTCGATTGCCCCCCTGCCCTTCTTTCCAAGTACACCTGTGGCATGTGCTTCATCAACTATAAGAATAGAATCATACCGCCTTGCTAATTCGTATATCTCTTTCAAAGGTGCTATATCACCGT
>JACRGW010000142.1 GCA_016212195.1 Nitrospirota bacterium | reverse complement strand
CTCAAAGGTCTCTTTGCCGCCCATTTTCGGCATGATCAGATCAAGTACAACAAGTTCTATATTATCTCTTTGATTCTTATATATCTCAATCGCCTCTTCACCATTGGATGCCTCAAGGACATTGTAGCCAAGCCCCCCTAATGCCTCCTTTGAAAGAGCCCTTATAAACTCCTCATCGTCTACAACAAGGATCGTACCTCTTCCACGGGGGATTTCTTTAAGCTCAGGTTCATCTCTCTTAATCTCCTTCTCGACAGCAGGAAAATATACCGTGAAGGTTGAGCCTTTACCAATCTCGCTATCTACTGTTATAAAGCCATTATGGTTCTTTACTATACCATAGACCATAGCAAGTCCCATCCCTGTCCCCTTGCCTATTCCTTTTGTTGTAAAGAATGGCTCGAAGATACGATTCTTTATCTCCTGATCCATTCCTTTCCCTGTATCAGAAATCTTAAGTACCGCATATCTTCCGGGAATTACTGTCGAATGGAGGGCATCTCCTACTTTGTTCTCGCTGTTCAGGGTATCTATACGGATAACTCCGCCGGCAGGCATCGCATCCCTCGCATTAATACAGAGCTTCAGGACTACATGTTCGATCTGGCTTTTATCTCCTTCTATTGTCCAGAGGTCACTGTTTATATTTGCCTTTATCTCGATTGCCCTGTCGAAGGTTCTCGTTATGATCTTCCTTACATTTTCTACAACATTATTCAGATTTATTGGTTCTATAAAATATTTTCCTTTACGGGCAAAACCGAGAAGCTGTTTTGTCAGGTCTGCTGCACTTTCTGCAGAATGCTCTATCACTTCAAGAGGTTTATAAATCGGGTCGTTTTCAGAAATCTTCATCTTGAGGAGTGATGCATATCCGAGTATCCCCTGAAGTATATTGTTAAAGTCATGGGCAATCCCTCCGGCAAGTACTCCGATAGCATCCATCTTCTGTGTCTGAAACAACTCCTCCCTTATACGGGCTTCCTCCTCTTCTTTTTCCTTCATCTCAAACTCAGTTGCAACCATCTGGCCAATGGTCTGGAAGACCTTTATATCTGATTCAGTAAATTCTCTTTCTTTACCGAATGCGTTAATGATACCAATGACGTTACCCTTTCTATTAAATATAGCAATACCTATATAAGAATCTGCCTTAATCTTTGTAAGCAGATCTACTCTGGGAAACTGTTTGTATACATCCCTCTCGATGACACACATTTGATTCATAGTAACAACATCCTCACAGGGTGTTCCCTTAAGAGAGATATTCATTCCTTTCTTTATCTTATCATCAAAATACATTGCGGCTACATATATGGAATCTCCGTCAGGATTAATCTTTCCAATAAGGGAATTCAGTCCAAAGAGCCTGTTTATCGCCATCGCCACCTCATCAAAAAAATCCTCGCCCCTTCTCGAGGCGGCAATGTGGTATATGTTATTAAGCATCTTTGTCTCATTTTCCAGCGTCTCTATCATCCTCCTGATGTTATCGCTCAGGAATTCAAACTCATGTATTCCTTTGTATTCAGGTTTCTCACCCTTCTGGATAGGTTTTATTATTTTACTTACAGGACGTCTTATATATGTGTTCAAGAAATACAGGAATAGTATAATTGACATTAAGAGTATAAATCCTGTTACTCTATAGGCAAGCATTACCTTACTTTTCAGGGCAGAGTATTCGGCTGCATCTTTTATCAACACCATATGCCATTTCCAGGGTTCAAAATATATGTGATTTACATAATATTTCTTCTCTCCATATTCTAAAGAGGTTATGCTATGCCCTTTAACAGTTTTTTCTATTATTTCTGAAAACCCTTGTGATATATCCACAGCTAATTGTATTCCTTTCCCATCCTCTTTTATTGAGCCTTTCAGGTTGTTATCCCTTATGAAATCCTCTATCAGCCCAACAGTTATTCCCTTACTATCCCTCAAAGCCTTTTCATCTTTTGAAAGACCTGTCCTTAAAAGTTCATTCATGTTTTTATCGCAGATATTGTATATACTTCGTGAAAAGTTCTGGAGTTCTTCTTTTATATGTCTGTCTGCAAAATCTGAGACTGAACTCAGGACGAACAGATAGACCCCGAGCCCTGCTAACAGGACTATCGCTAATACAGGTGTGATAACCCTGAAGGCAAGGCTGTTTATTATCCTTAGTTTATATCCCTTCATCTCATCTTCATAATCAGTTCTCAGAACACCTTCTTAAGATTCTCTCTACTATCGCTGTTGTAGAAACACCTTTTATAAATGGTATAGTATAGACCTTCCCTCCATTTCTTTCAACAACATCCCTTCCTACAATATCTTTCTTTTCCCAGTCACCACCTTTGACAAGGATATATGGTTTAAGTAACTTGATCAATTCATAGGGTGTATCTTCTTTAAAAAATGTAACATAATCAACGCAACCGAGGGATGCAAGCACCTCTGCCCTTTCTCTCTGGGGCGTAATAGGTCTCTTCACGCCCTTTATCCTCCTTATTGAAGAATCCGTATTGATAGCCACTACAAGTACATCACCGAGCCCCTTTGCCTTCTCAAGGTATCTCACATGACCTGAATGTATCAGGTCGAAGCACCCGTTCGTGAAGACAATCTTTTTACTCTTTCTCTTAAGTCTATCTAAGATATTTTTTAACTGCTTTCTTTCTTTTATCTTGCTCCTGCTTTTTACCATATTTCTATTCGCCCAGATCCGTCTTTATCTTGAAGAGCCTCATTATGTCCTGCAGAGTGAGTATTCCCAAAAGGTGTCCGTCCTTTATTACTACAACCTTGCTCACGTTATCTTTAAGCATCCGGTTAAGAACAAAGACAGCCTCATCTTCAGGTCTCGCAATAATCGTATCATCTAAAGGAGTCATAGACTCCTTCGTCCTTGTGTCTCCCCACCTTTCCCCTGGAACATCCTTTACATTCTTAACAGATATTAGTCCAATAGTTCTTCCTCCATCCATAACCGGATAGCTACTATAACGATATTTCAGGAAATAGTCGTCTATAAGGGATCTGAGGAGTATATCCCCACCGACACTCACTACTTCCTTAGTCATTATATCTGCTGTCTTTACCCCTGTAAGAAACTGCCTGAGCAGGAGCTGCTGGTAGCTCGACTTAGATGCCTGGTCGAGGAAGAAGCCGATTAAGATGAACCAGAATCCACTGAAGAATTGGTGTGAAAAAACCTGGAATACACCAAAGAATATCAGGATATAAGCAAACCCCTGACCGAAACGGCTCGCTATCTTTGTAGCTGCCTTAATATCACCGGAACTCTTCCAGAGAATAGCCCTGAGAAGTCTTCCGCCATCGAGGGGAAATCCAGGTACGAGATTGAACAGTGCAAGTGCGAAATTTATAAACTTGAGATACCTCAGAGGAGAAAGTATCACTACGCTGAGCCCATGACCGAACAGGGTCTCTATCAGAAAGAATACAGAACCAATAATGATACTCACAAAGGGACCTGCAGCTGCTATTTTCAGTTCTGCTATTGCTGTCTTTGGTTCACCTGTGAGCTCCGCTACTCCCCCGAATATAAACAGATTTATCCCTCTAATTTCTATTCCGTTTTTTATCGCCACATAGGAATGTGCCAGTTCATGGATGAGTACAGAGCCAAATAGAATAAGGGCTGTAAAAATGGCCGGTATCCAGTAGAGTAAAGGGTTTCCGCTCTGGTATTCCCGAGGAAAGTAGGCAGTAGCAAGGGAGATCGTAACGATACCGAAGATGATAAACCAGGAATAATGGATCCTTATCTGGATCCCTATGACTCTCCCGATTCGGATTGATTCATTCATTACTTAATTACCCATGCAGGTATTAACAAAACTCGATATGAGCCTTCTTGTAAAGAAATCGCCTATCTCCTTTTCAGGATGCCATTGTACCCCAATAAGAAAGGGGTATCCCTCCATTTCTATCGCCTCTATTATACCATCCTCTGCATCTGCCGAGATGTTGAGGTTTCTTCCAATTTCGTTTATCGCCTGGTGATGTCTGCTTATCACATCAATCGCCTCTACCCCATCCATTATTTTATAGAGTCTGCCTTCAGGCCATATCCTGGCAGAGTGATTCTTCATGTGATCCATTGATTTAGGGAACTGTTTTTTTATGTCCTGATACAGGCTGCCTCCAAGGGCTACATTTATCAACTGCATACCGTAGCAGATCCCGAGGACCGGTTTCTTTCTCCTCATTACCTCTTCCAGTAGGGAAAACTCAAAATCTATCCTGTCATCAGGGGTAAGGGTGAGTTTAGTTATTGCTTCCTCGCCATAATATGAAGGGTGTATATCTCCACCACCGCTCAGGATAAATCCATCAATAACCTGGGCAACTATCTTCACAGACTCTTCGTCATGCAAGAAAGGTAAGGCTAAGGGAGCCCCCCCTGACCTTTCTATAGCATCGAGATAATTTTTATGAATATACTGGTAGAGGCCTTTTTCTGTATCCATTATATCCATAGTTATGCCGATAATAGGTTTTTTACCCATTTCTTAATACCATTCCTGGCAATGTACCTTTAAGTTCTCCATCTTCTACTACAGGAATGCCATTCACAATGACATAAACTATCCCATCAGGATAAAGGAAGGGATTATCAAAGATAGATCTGTCATTTATCCTTTCCGGATCGAAGACCGTAATGTCTGCATAATAATCTTCCCTGATTAGT
>JACRGW010000141.1 GCA_016212195.1 Nitrospirota bacterium | reverse complement strand
GATGTAAGATAAGAATACTCCTCACTCGGCATCATAAAGACCGTCTCTATCTCAGAATCGAGTCTCCTGTTCATCAAAGCCATCTGGAGTTCATACTCGAAATCCGAAACTGCCCTGAGACCACGTATAACAGCCCTTGCATCCTTCTTCTTCGCATAATCCATCAGAAGTCCATCAAAGGATTCAACCTTTACATCGCCCAAACCCTTAACTGCCTCTTCAGCCATCCTTACCCTTTCTTCTACTGTAAAGAGTGAAGTCTTTTTTGGATTCATAGCAACAGCCACAATGATCTGATCGAAAATCCGAAGTCCCCTCTGGATAAGATCCACATGACCATTTGTAATGGGATCAAAGGTCCCTGGGTATATCGCTATTTTTTTCATGGGTGTTTATCCTTTCATCATAAATAATGAGAGTACCGTATCTCCGTACACATACTTTTTTATTAACCTTAAAGGCCCTGTCTCGTCTGGAAGTCCCTTCTTTTTAAAATGTTCTGCTACAACGATACCGTCTTCGCTCAGGACATTCCCTTTCGAAAGAATCTTAAAGATCTTTTCCATTTCACCTGTATAATACGGAGGATCGATAAAGAGTATATCGAATCTCTCCCCTTTTTTTATAGCCCTTTTAAGAAAGACGCCGGCATCTGACTCTATTACCTCTGCTCTGTCCACAAATCCGAGAGAAGAAAGATTCTCTCTAAGGGTCTTTTTCATAAGAGGATTAGATTCTACGAAAATAGCTTTTCCTGCCCCGCGGCTTATGGCCTCTATACCTATCCCACCAGTACCTGCATAGAGATCGAGGAAGACAGAATCTTTTACCTTTTCTCCAAGTATATCGAACAAAGCCTCTTTAACCTTTTCTGATGTGGGTCTTAAGTTGGCTTTCGAAACCTTTAACCTTCTACCCCTTGCGATTCCTCCAACAACCTTCAAATAATAGATCCAGATTATGTATGTTTATAAAATATTTGTAGCAATAGATTTAGTCGTTTGGGTTATAAAAGGAAAGGGTCTCATACCTCTTCTACATGAGACTCATTGATACTGTTCATAAAGACCTCTACAAGTTTAGGGTCAAACTGAGTGCCGGCATTCTTCCTGATGTCCTCGATAGCTTCTTTAAATCCACAGATATAAGGTTTTACATCTGCACTAATAGTCTTCAATGTAGTTTTATATGAGTCTCTGGTAATCATCGCATCGAAAGCCTCTGTAATAGCAATAATCCTCGACTCAAGAGGTATAGCCTCTTCCTTAAGACCTGCAGGGTATCCTTTGCCATCATATCGCTCGTGGTGGTGTAGTATTATTGGGGCAATATCGGCATAAAAATTTATCTGTCGTAACATTTCATAACCAAGCACAGAGTGCGTCATATACCCTTCCTTGAATGATATATCTCCCATCCGTATCCTTAAGAATCCGATATCATGGAGAAGACTGGCTCTGTATAATCTTTCCATTTCATGCTCAGTCATATTTAGGGCACGTGCTATCAAAAGGCTGTATTTTGCAACCCTCTTTGAATGACCATGCTTATCATGGACAAAGTTGTCCAGGGTAGTGAGCAGGATTCCTGTAAGATGGGTCTCATAATTTTTCTGGTCCTCATAAAACTTTGTACTAGCAATAGATATGGCAGCCTGATCAGCAAAGTATGATATTAGCTCCTCGTCTTCATTGGTAAATACTCCACTCTTTTTATTAACAAGTTCTAATGCCCCTATTACCCCTGAGCTTAGTCTTAACGGTACACATAGAAGCGATAATGTATTATGACCTGTGATATTATCTATCTCTGCATCGAATCTGTCATCGTTTTTTACATCATCAATCCTGACAGCACTACCATTGTCTATAACCCATCCAACGATACCATGAGATTTCGGGAGCGAAGAACCCAATAGTTTGCTGTTTTCAGTGCCTTTTACTGTTTTAAATATTATCTTATCACCTTCTGAAAGTAAGATTGAACCTGTATCTGCACCTGTAATCTTCAAAGAACTGCCTATAATATTATCGATGAGTATATCACCATGAACTATTTCACGAATATCCTTGGTTATGGTTAAAAGCATATTTAGCTTATTGCTATATTCCTCTATCTTTCTAATAGCCCTTTTTGAGGCGCTATTTGCCAGATATAAACCTATAGCCGCAAGACCTACAAGGATTAAGAGGATAACTACTATAGATTGTTTTGGTATATAATCCAGGATTACATAAAGAAATCTGATAACAAGAAATAAGAGCGTGCAGATAATAACAAGTACTACAACATTTAATACTTTAATCTGACGCTTTATATCCTCTACAGCGCCCTTTTTTTCTTCAAGATTAACAGCCATTTTAGTTCTTATGACTTGTCTTAAAAAGACTACTCAAATGGTATATTTATGTCAAGATATTTTTATCTTGAAATCAATGGTTAAAGTGGTATAATTTAAATAGAACTCTTCTGTTATTCAGGTATCAGGTATATAAAATGGAGGTATTAAAGATGAAAAAGAGTATTATTGGATCGATCCTCCTTTTAGTATTATCTATAGGTACCATCGCAGAAGCAGGGAGAACAAGGGTTTATAGTGGATCGTGGTTCGGATGGTGGGGTCATCCCTGGATTGGTATTTCAGGAAGAACAGATTCAGGAAGGTTCTTAGTAAGTACAGGCTTTCCATACTGGTGGGGATACCCAGGGTCTGATCTGTTCGTTTCTAAGAGGATAGATGTCCATGTATTATTCGGTTTTCCTTTTCCCTTCTTCTGGAATTACGATTACAGATACTACCATTCCAATGTATACTATTACCCCTACAATTACAGAGATTACAGTAGGATAATTGTGAAAAATCCTGATACTGTTAAAGATTCTTATAATGGGGGATCAGGGTCGTATAATCCAGATGTAACTCGGAAGGATCAGGATGTAATCTTCTACGGTGGTATCCAGATTCATCCTGCTGGTAGGATAAAGATAACTACAACTAAAGGGGATTCTGGCCAGCCAGAGGTGGCCGATATTGTGATAAATGGTCTTCCTGCAGGAAAAACTGGAATCGGAGACAAACCTTTTGAAATGGGTCTCCTGATTGGGAAGCATAAGGTATCAGTTAAGAAAGATGGAAAGGAGGTGTTTTCAACAGAGGTGAATGTGGAGAGGAACAAAGATGTCTCATTAAAGATAGATCTTGAAAGTTTAATGTCACCCTGAACCAAGTTCAGAATGACAAAATAATAATAAGGAGGCGTTATGTCTACTACCCCGGAACAGAAACAGCAGGAATTAGGAACTTCAAGTAGCGGGATGGAACCAAATCTCGCTGCGGCATTGTCTTATGTGTTGTCAATAATAACCGGTGTAATATTTTTTGTGATCGAGAAAGAGAATAAATATGTCCGGTTTCATGCTATGCAGGCAATACTATTTGGGGCTGCATGGATTGTTCTCTGGATAGTCCTCGGTATTGTTTCTTTGGGGCTTATTTTTGTACCCATAATTGGCTGGATAATAAATGCAGTGATCTATCTCGGGTTAGGACTTGGCGGATTCATACTCTGGTTACTTCTGATATACAAGGCATACCAGGGTGAAAGATTCAAGCTTCCCATAATTGGGGATATTGCAGAGAAGAACGCCTGAAAAGTTATATAAATGAAAGGAGGAAATATGAGGTTTAGAAGAAAAACATTGCTATCAGCCCTGTCCTTTACGGTCATGACATTCATTTTCACAAACTGTGCCCCTACTGCTACTGTTACAAAGGGAACGACAGCACCGACCATCTCGCAGGCACAGTCCGTACCTTACACTGGCCCACAAAAGAGGATCGCCGTTATGAACTTTAGTGATAAGACAGCAAAAGGATGGAGAGGTATTGGGGAAGGAATGTCAGAGATGCTTGCCTCATCACTGTTTGAGAGCGGACGATTCATCGTACTTGAAAGACAGGCCCTGAGGGATGTTATACAGGAGCAGGACTTAGGGGCCTCCGGAAGGGTGAAAAGGGAGACAGCTGCTAAAGTTGGCGAGATTGAAGGGGCAGAACTTATGGTTTATGGTGCGGTTACAGAGTTTGAACCTGATGCGAAGGGTATAGGTGGTGGGGCTATTATGCCAGGTATCCATACTGGTGTTATTGTCGGTGTTAAAAGGGCACATGTGGCTATTGATTTAAGGATTGTGGATGCAAAGACCTCAAGGATTGTAGCTACAACTACCGTTACCGGCAATGCTACAGATGTAGGTGGTGGGATTGGGACACAAATTGGTGGTGGCAAGACAAGAATGCCACTTGCACTTGGAGGGTGGTCTAAAACACCAATGGAACAGGCGATAAGGGTCTGTATAGATGAGGCGGTAAACTTTATAGCCTCAAAGGCACAATAGTTAATGACTAAGGGGCGGGGTAAAAACCTGCCCCTCCTGAAAGATATCTTAAATGTTCTCCCTGAAAATAAGAAATGCTATAACACTGCTTTTGATTTTTACTTTTTTTATCTCCATTCTATTCAGTTGTGCACCTACCGCCGAGATTACTAAAGGCTCTGTAATCCAGCCGCAACAGGGACATTATTCCGGACAGAAGAAAAGGATAGCGGTAATGAGTCTTGGTGATAAGACCAATAAAGGCTGGCATGGAATAGGGGACGGAATGGCCGATATGCTTAACTCAGCCCTTGTTAATACTGACAGGTTCATTGTCCTTGAAAGAGAAAGGATCAAAGATATTATTTCCGAACAGGACTTAATGAGTAAAAAGGCTATACCAAAAGGTGAGATAGAAGGGGCAGAATTGCTTGTATTTGGAGATATAACAGAATTTGAGCCGGAGAAACTTACAGCAGCAGGTGTATTGTTAGGTCTTGCATCTCTCGGCTCTGTGATATATTCTGCAACGAGTAAGAACAGGGTTCCTTTCTTCCTTGCAGGTTATATAGAGGCCCATATAGCAATGGATCTCCGAATAGTAGATGCAAAGACCTCAAGGGTTGTTGCAACGACTACAGTACAGGGTAAGGCCTCTGATATAGGAGGTTTAGTGGGCGGAGTTATCGGTGGTGGTAAGACAGAGCTTCCTGTAGTACTTGGAGGTTTCGCAAAGACACCGATGGAGAAGGCGATAAGGATATGTATAGATACAGCCTCTGACTGGATTGCAAAGAGTGGGCTCTGATTCCATTCAAAAAATCTCAAAGGACGAGATTCCTCCCCAGTATTTAATACAGGGTTCGGAATGACATGTTAGTGTAAATGAAGATCCTTTCTAATTTATATCGTTTCATTTCATCCTTCCTTATCCTTTTACTACTTAGCTGTGCGGTTAATCCTGTTACAGGTGAAAAGGAGTTTATGCTGATTGCAGAGGATGAGGAGATATCAATCGGTAAGGAGATATATCCAAATATCCTCTGGGGTGAAGAGGGTGGTGGAGGAGTATATAGAGACCAGGAGCTTGAAGGATATCTCGAAGGGATAATAAAGAGGCTTCATTCTGTATCCCACAGACCAAATCTTCCTGTAGATTTTGTAATTCAGAATAGTTCTGTACCAAACGCCTG
>JACRGW010000143.1 GCA_016212195.1 Nitrospirota bacterium | reverse complement strand
CCATAACCCTTAAACTTTGAGGTACTAAGCTTACCGGACTGCATATCGCCTTCCAAATAAAGTCCGACGCTACCGATATTGTGTGTGCCGTGAAGTCCTACATTGTAGAAGTTGAGTTTAGATCCAGCAAGTAAAGTCTCAGTTCCTAACAACCTCACACTTGCATCCTTTGATCCACGGACCCAGGTAATGTTTGCACCGACTGTATCGGTCTTGTTAAGTTTGTAGGTCATTAAGGCGACATTTCCGTCTATATCATCGCCATTAGTTCCAAGGGCTGTACTACCCTCATCGAACTTGATTGTTAATAGACCGATATGTGAGGACTTGCTGGGATCCATGAAGAATACGACCGCACCGTCACCATACTTTGTGTGGTCAAAGAACTGACTATGGCTGAGCGCGAGGAGCTGTTGACCTACCTTGAACCCTGCAGGGATACCCATATCGAAGGTATAGAGTATCCATGCCTGCCTTATGCCGGAGAAGTTTCTACTCTGCAACCTGTTACCCTCTCCAAAAAGCCCGGTAGCCTTTGCATCGTCACCGGCAGTTACACCATAACGGCTAACACTGATATCGCCTGTTCCAAGGGTCGTCCCAAGGGTGTCTTTGGTCGTGACGGTATATTTATCCGTAGTAGTAGATGTTTTAGCTTCAGTAAAGGTACCCCAGTTCTCGTTCTCAAGGTCATACTCCATTTCTATAAAACCCTTAATATTCTTGGCGACATCTGCATTAACACCAAGCCTTATCCTTGTGTCATAGTAAGCATAGTCGTCGGTCTTACTAGTACTACTAAGTAACCTATTCTTCTGATACCTGCCTCTTTCCCTCAATTCACCCTGAACCTTTACATCTGCATAGGCAGAGAGGGTTAGGGCTATGAGAAAAAGCCCTCCAAAAAACGCTATCAAATATTTCTTCATCTTCTATATCCTCCTAAAAAAGGTTGCCGTTCTAAATTAAACCAACTGCCTTACTACTACTGCCTTACTGCTGTACTACAGCCTCTTTATCTTCTCTATCACCTCCTTCTTTAGAAAAATTCTGCTGAAGATGTTTTTAGTGAAATATAAAGTGCTTCTGAGCACCGCCTCTCTGAAAATATTTTTTTCGATTTTAGAATATATAACATTGATTTTTAACTTTGTCAAGAGTTTTTTTTGTATTTTTAAGAAGATACCGTTTTCTATTTATAATATATACCAGCAGTCCTCAGTTTTGTCAAGTCTTTTTATATGGGGCAATAAATCCCGCTCCTTCCAGCGGGGTATTCTGGGAAGGGGCGGGATAAACTCTTATTGATACTCTTTCTGAATCCTTATGACATCGTTAATGATATCACCAAGTAATCTCTCTACAGGACGAAGGACATCTTTACCGCTCTCATCTTTCCAGAGGTATGCACCATACAGTTCATACCAGAGGAGACTCCTGTAAGAGAGGTAAACCTTTTTTTCATCTTCCGGCAGGGTATAGACATTAATCTTATAAGGGCAGAATGCGATAAAATGGGGGTTCTTCTCAAACATATCCCTTGAAAGGGATGCACTGCAGAACTCCATAACCCATGCCTTATTGAAGACCTTCTTTGTCCTCTCTATATCTTTACCTGTCCGTTCGAGCATCTCTCCGATATAGAAGACATCTGATACAACAAGTCCCCTCTCCTCAACTGCCCTCTTCAGGTCTTCCCAGACCTCATCAAATTTTCCGTAGACAGATTTTATTACCACAGGTTCCCTATGCGCACTGCATTCTGCGAAGGATTGCTGATAAGATACTGTTATACTAAGAAGGAAGAAACCAGAGATTAAAAAAATCTTATGGTTATTCGACATAATTATTCCTTTCTTTATTGTTATGCTGAATTTATTTCAGCATGACATGAGATTCCGAAACAAGTTCGGAATGACATTAAGAAACTAAAGGAGCTTATACTTTATCATCTTTGTCCGTAGCTGTCTTCTTGTAATACCGAGACGGATGGCTGCCTTTGTCTGATTCCATTTTTCAGTCTCAAGGGCATTTAATACTGCCCTGCGTTCAAGTTCGGAGAGTGTAAGACCTGAGAGGTCAATTCTGTCTTTTGTGGCGGACTCTTCTGATTTCCTGAGACTGATTTTATTCGGAAGATCCTCGAGGGTAATAGTGTCAGACCTGCATAGTACAACAGCCCTCTCAATAACATTTTCGAGTTCCCTGATATTACCTGACCAGTCGTATCTCAGGAGTGCATCCAGTGCCATCGGGGCGATACCCTTTATGAATTTTTTACTCTCTTCTGCATATTTCTTAAGGAAATATTCAGAAAGTAGAGGGATGTCTTCTTTCAGTTCCCTCAGAGGGGGCATGTGTATTGGTATAACATTCAGACGGTAAAAAAGGTCTTCCCTGAATCTTCCAGAGGTGATATCACTATCGAGGTTTCTGTTTGTGGCTGTGATTATGCGGCAATCAGACCTTATTGACCTTGTACCCCCGATCCTGTAAAACTCCTTCTCCTGCAGGAATCTCAGGAGTTTTACCTGCATCGAAAGGGGCATTTCACCTATTTCGTCAAGAAAAAGCGTCCCCCTGTTTGCGACTTCAACCTTTCCTGCCTCCTTCGAAGTGGCACCTGTATAGGCACCTGCCTCGTGACCGAAGAGTTCGTTTTCTATCAGTTCTCTGGGTATTGCTGCACAGTTTATCGCTACAAAGGGGAAGTCCTTCCTCTGAGAAGTATTATGGATCGCCCTTGCAACAAGTTCCTTTCCTGTCCCTGATTCTCCTGTGATGATGACATTAGCCCTGCTGTCTGCAACAATACGGATTGTTGCCAGAACCTCATGGATTGATTTACTGTTGCCGATTATTCCGTAATGTTTGTCCTTGAAAAAGGTTAGATCTTCTTTAACGACCGCCCTGCTATGAAGCAGGGCATACCTGATTATTGCGAGCATCTCCTCAAGGTCAACAGGTTTTGTAAGATAATTGGATGCGCCTCTCTTCATTGCCTCTACAGCGTTTTCTATGCTCCCGTAAGCTGTTATTACTATGACAGGCAATCTCGGATTTTTTTCTTTGACCAATTTCAGAAGGTCGAGCCCTGACCTTCCGGGAAGCCTCATATCTGTGAGGACGAGATCAAAATCTGTATTTTTGAGCCTCGATGTTGATTCCTCAAAATTTCTTGCAGTTTCAACATGGAATCCTTCCTCTTTCAGGAATTTGTTCAGTACACGGCAAATGTTCCTTTCATCGTCAACTATCAATATTCTCTGCATCGGTTATACCTTCTGTTCTTTGTGTGTGGGAGTTTCATTCTTAAATTCGATTTTGTTATTTTGTAATGGGAGGGCTATGAGGAAATGGGCGCCTCTTTTTGATGTAATCAACTTTATATCACCGTGGTGTGCAAGGATTATTTTGTATGCCGTTGCGAGGCCAAGACCGCTTCCCTCGGTCCTGGTTGTGAAGAAGGGTTGGAATATCATAGAAGCGATCTCCTCAGGGATTCCGGGACCTGTATCCTTTACACCTATCTCCAGTTGCCCCTCCTTTGTCCTGTAGTTAACTGTTATGTCTCCACCTTCTTTCATAGCCTGGATCGCATTTATAAAGAGGTTCATAAATACCTGTTTCAGTAGGGCAGGGTCGCCCATTATTTCCGGAATACTCTTATCACCTTCTATAATTACTTTTACTCTCGATTCCGTAAGGTCAGGTTCGAGCAACTCGGTTACCTTCTTTACTATATCATCTATATTGCATGGCGCTGGTATTGGAGAAGGGACCTTTGCAAATCTCAGGAATTCATCAGCCATCATAGTCATCTCTAATGTCTCGTCTTTTATTATATCAACATATTCCTGTATTGCAGATGAGTTTGATTTGCGTTCAATTCCTGAGATAGCGCTCCTTATAGCATAGAGGCTGTTCCTTATCTCATGTGCGATCTGGGCGGACATCTGACCAACCGTTGCCATGCATACGAGTTTTACCCTGTCTTCTGACATCTTCTTGAATTCTTCGAGATAATTCCTCAGATTTTCGACCATCCTGTGAAAGGCATGTTTTAACTGAACTGTTTCATCTCTGTCAGAGGGATCTATAAGGTTCCCACTGCCTGAATGTATCTCCCTCTCAAAGGACTCAATCTCCTTCGAAAGTGTTGTTATCGGTCTTGTGAGTATCAGAGATACAACAAAGGAACCCCCGATACCAATAGCAAGGATTATCAGGGCGAGATATATGAGCTGGATCTTCGTCTTTCTGAATTCTCTATCAAGTGCCTCCCTTTCAGATTCCCAGTCGAAACTTACTTTAAGGAAGCCGAGCAGATCCTTGTCTATCTCTACTGGGAGAAAGAGGTCAGTTTCAGAGATCTCCTTTTTGGTGTTATTCATTCTCTCAAGCAATCCCTTATCTGACTGTCCAATGCTACCAAAACTATCCGATGCTATAATGATGCCCCGTCTGTCTATGATCCGCACACCCTTTATCTGGCCCGAAGATTTTAACTGTCTTATCTGTTCCATTAAAAAGCCATAATCCCCTGATACGATGGAGTCAGAGGCGTTAACTGTAAGTTTTTCAGCGATGCTTAAGTGAAAATGTTTAAGCTGTTCGATAAGATTCCTCCGTGCCGAAGAGAGGACGAGAATGCTTACAGATGTATAAATTGCAACTATTAAGAGCATAACATAAAGGATACCCTTACTCTTTATACTGGTTTTTTTATGTAATTCCTTTAAAATATGCATACCGCTATCTGTCTTTTAAGATCTTTATCTCGAAATCACTTTTAT
>JACRGW010000140.1 GCA_016212195.1 Nitrospirota bacterium | reverse complement strand
ATGCCCTGACTGCGGGAGACCTGTAGAGCATATCTCAGAAGATAATTATTTTTTCCGGATGTCTGAATATCAGGGCTGGCTTATAGACCATATTAAAAAAAATCCTGGTTATATAATGCCGGAAAGCCGCAAGAATGAGGTGCTTGGATTTCTCGAAAACCAGACCCTTGGTGACCTCTGTATATCAAGACCGAAAAAACGACTCGAATGGGGAATCCCGCTACCATTTGATGAAGACTATGTCACCTATGTATGGTTTGATGCCCTCCTCAATTACTATTCTGCGACAAAGTATCTTGCACCCCCTCCCTCACCCTCCCCCCTTGAGGGGGAGGGCAGGGGTGGGGGGGCTGACTGGTGGCCCGCTGATCATCATATAATCGGCAAGGATATCCTCACAACCCATTCTGTGTATTGGTCTACCATGCTGCAGGCCCTTGACCTACCACTCCCTGAAAACATCTTTGCCCACGGATGGTGGACAAGAGAAGGCAGGAAAATGTCTAAATCCCTGGGTAATGTGATAGACCCTAATGAGATAATTGATAGATATGGAACAGATGCACTCAGATATTTTCTTTTCAGAGAAGTTCCTTTCGGACTTGATGGAGATTTCTCAGAAGAGGCACTTATCAAAAGGATAAATACAGACCTTGCAAATGACCTCGGAAACCTCGTAAGCCGTTCGCTCACGATGATAGAGAAATATATAAATGGAAGAATAGACCAAACCGATCGAGAAGAACTAAAGGAAGATTCGGAAGAGATGTCCAAAAAAATGATAGAAGCACTGAAAGAACTCTCATTCAGCCGCGCACTTGAAGGGATATGGGATTTTATTGGGAGGGTGAACAGGTATATAGTAGAAGTGGAACCATGGAGAATCGCAAAGGGTGATGAAAGAAGACTGAAGGAGGTACTATATACCATCTGGGAAGCCCTGAGGTTTATATCCTTTCATCTTTATCCCTTCATTCCTTATACATCCCAGAGACTCTGGGAATGGCTCGGCATAAAAGGAGATCTTTTAGATACTTTCAGAAAAGATCTGTCGGCACTCGATTGGGGCTGGTCTCCTGAATATAAGGTAATAGCCCAAAAGGGTGAGCAGTTATTCCCGAGGATAGAGAAGGCAGGGATCAAGGGAAAGGTGTTGCCTTGACAAATTTATAGATGTATAATGTTGCTTAACAAGGAAATTGATTGAAGCCGATCAGATTCTCTAATCATGCACGACTACAAATGATTTTAAGAGGGGCTTCGGAAGAAATTGTTGCAATAACTGTTAAGGTATACTACTCTAACGAGAAGGTATAATGATGAAAATTCAGTACGATGCAGAAGTGGATGCGCTCTATATCGAATTTAAACAGCTTGAGCCAGGAACTGCTGAAAATAGAGAACTAAGCAAAGATGTGATCGCTAATTATGGCCCTGATGGTAAACTCGCTGGATTGGAAATACTGAATGCAAGTTCTGTCGTAGGTGAGATGCTAAAGAAGGTTATTTTAGAAGTCAGTCCTGTTCAGCATGCCGCAGCCTAAATTAAATGGCAAGATTTACAAACTATTAACTCATAACTCTGAACTCTTAATAGGTGGAAGGTGGTGAAATATGTTTGACAGAATAACATTTGATCCTCAGATTATGGGCGGTAGAGCCTGCATTAGAGGGATGAGAATTCCAGTTTCTGTAATAGTTGGACAGATAGCACATGGAGCTACTATCGAAGAAATTCTTGCTGACTATCCAGACCTTGAGCGTGAAGATATACAGCAGGCATTAGAATATGCAGCATGGTTGGCACAGGAAGAGGTTCATCTGGTATAGATAACCGAAATGAAATTTCTTGCCGACATGGGCATTGCCATGAGAATAGTTGAATGGCTTAGAGCAAAGGGTTATGACGCAGTGCATCTCAGGGAAGAAGGATTACATAAACTTTCGGATAGAGACGTCTTCAGAAAAGCTGTTAATGAGAATCGCATAGTATTGACTTTTGATTTAGATTTTGGAGGAATGTGTTATGTATAGACCCAAATCCAGCAATAAAAAATGCCATTCCGCACCCCCGATCACAGTCGAGGGCAGGCTTGATGCGGAATCCAGTTCCTTATCCTTCGCAGTAATTTCAATCATTTTAGTTTCATTGATGGTCTTTTCTTTCGGGTGTGCGAAGAAAGAAGAGAAGGAGATAAAGATAGGGGCGATTCTTTCTCTGACTGGTAAAGCAGCTTCTTACGGTGAATGGGCACAAAAAGGAATTACGCT
>JACRGW010000139.1 GCA_016212195.1 Nitrospirota bacterium | reverse complement strand
GATTATGAATAAAAGATATACAACCGTAGATGAATTAATAAGGTTATGGAAGGATGTGGCCAATAAGAAAGGCTATGTCTTGAATGAGAGGTATAGCAAAAAATTTGGCAGACCACTTTATGAAATAGCAGCAAAGTCAGTTCTTTTAACTATGGGCAGGTGTCCCTGCCTGCCAAGGGAAAGACCGGTGTGCCCTTGCGATGAGATGGATGAGGATATAAAAAATATGGGACACTGTTTCTGTAAGGTATTTTTTGATCCCAACTGGGATAGTAAACCAAAATAAGGGCAGTGATTATTTATCAGACAAGGTATACACTTAATTATTCTCTTACCGTAACATGTTCATTAACGAGTGAAATTTGCGATTTTCTATCAAATCATTTTGTACTTATTTCAGTAAGAAGCAAGTATGGAGTTATGCTTTAATCCTATTTTAATCTCGAATAAATATACGGTTTAGTTGATTGACATATCTCCCTTAATTCTCTTATACTCTTGCACGCCTTAATAGTGTCAATTAAGATATAATAAGATATGATCTCAATTCAACATATATCAAAAAGTTATGGCGGCCGTGTGCTCTTTAAAGATGCATCGCTCCGCATCGGCCTGGAAGACCGTGTGGCTATCGTTGGCCCTAACGGTGCCGGAAAGACTACACTCCTGGAGATGATAGCAGGGAGGATTTCTCCTGACAGCGGGACAATAACCATAAACAGTAAGGCTGTCATAGGCTATCTGACCCAGGAACTGGAAGCAAGTGAGGGTAAGACTGCCCTTGAAGAGGTACTTGCAGGGGAGTCTGAGGTATCAACTATTGAACACCATCTCCGGCTACTTGAGGAGGAGATTGCAACAACATCCCCTGATACTTCAGAAGGGCTTATTGACCGTTACGGTGAACTCCAGTCCAGGTATGAACATCTTGGCGGGTATTCACGTGAGGCCAAGGCAAGGGAGATACTGTTCGGACTCGGTTTCAAGGAGAAACACCTCACCCGTTCTATGGAAAAGTTCTCGGGTGGCTGGATGATGCGGATTGCACTTGCGAGGCTCCTCTTATCAGGGCCGGATGTGATCCTCCTTGATGAACCAACCAACCATCTGGATTTAGCATCAGTCATATGGCTTGAAGAGTTTTTAGCAGGGTATGCCGGTGCTATACTCCTGATCTCCCATGACAGGAATTTTATGAACAGGCTTGCAACCCGCATAGTGGAGGTGGACCGTCAACAACTGATTACATACACTGGAAATTATGACAAGTTTGAAACTGCCAGGGCCGAGGCCCGGCAAATCCTTGAGGCAACTGTTAAAAACCAGCAGAAAAAGATAGAAGAGACCGAGGCCTTTATCGAACGTTTCAGATACAAGGCCACGAAGGCCCGTCAGGTCCAAAGCCGGATAAAGATGCTGGATAAGATGGAGAAGGCAGAACTGGATCCTGAGAGGAAACTTGTACGGTTCTCCTTTCCACCCCCGCCAAGGAGTGGAGAGACTGTCATCAGTCTGGTCGATATCGACAAGTCATACGATAATAACACGATCTATCAGGCACTTAATGTCGAGCTTCACCGGGGAGAGAGGATTGCCCTGGTTGGTCCGAACGGGGCAGGTAAATCTACATTGCTGAAACTTCTGGCAGGTGTTACACCCTTTGAGAAAGGGGATCGAAGACCTGGTCATAATGTATCATTGGCCTACTATGCGCAGCATCAATTGGAGCTGCTGAATCCCTCCAATACAATCCTTGAAGAGATAACATTGGCTGCACCGCTGGAAGAGCAGTCTTTTCTTCGTGCCATCCTTGGGAGATTCCTCTTCTCAGGAGATGATGTTAAGAAGAAGGTTGCTGTATTGTCCGGCGGTGAGAAGAGCAGGCTGGCATTGGCCAAGATGCTGATACGGCCTGCCAATCTACTCCTTCTTGATGAACCGACGAACCATCTCGACATCCCCTCACGTGATGTGCTTGAGGAGGCCCTGCAAGACTTTACCGGCACGATCTGTTTTATCACTCATGACCGTCACTTTATCAAATCTGTTGCCAACAAGATCATAGAAGTCCAGAATGGGAAAGCCACCATTTATGCAGGTGATTATGATTACTACCTCTATAAAAAGAAGATTACAGATGAGCTATTAAACCAACCAGCTTCACAAGCCGGGACTGAAACTAAAAAGACCCGGAAGACCACGGAGCAGAGAAAGGGAGAGGCAGATGCACATAAACGTGAGATAAATCTTTTAAAGGAGAAATTGGCATCGATCGAAACCGATATGGAAGAAACCGAAAAGACCCTCGAATCACTTACACAGTTGTTAGCAGATCCGGAATTATATCAGGATAAGAAACGTTTCTCAGAGACGATAACGGCCCATACTCAGGTCCAGCATAAGATTAATGTATTAATGGCTGAGTGGGAACGCATCTCCTCTCAATTAGAAAACAAATAACAGGAAAAGCCTCAATGGATAAGCTGGTCTTTGTTTGAACTATTATACCGGCTGTGATATAAATTGAGTAAGGTTAGGATTTTGCGATGAAGCTACATGAACAGGAGATTTTAAAGAAGATCCACGAGGCCGAGCAGAAGGCTATCGGGATGATAGAAGAGGCTGAAAAGGATGCAAAACAGCTTATTGCAGAGACAGAAGATTATATTGCATCTCAATTAAAAGAGAAGGAAAAGGCAATTGCAGATGAGGTAGCAAAGATAAGAGAGGAAGGTATCAAAGAGATAGAAAAAGAGGCTTCAAAGGTCATAAAAGAGGCAGAATCTGCTGCTGAGCGAATAAAAGAGACATCGAAAGGGAGGATACAGGTTGCTATAAAAAAGATTTTGTCTTACATTTTACCAAAGTAGAAATAGGGACACTTTCCATATTTCTTAAATATGAGAAGCATCCCGCAGTACGCTGTACGACACGAGGCAACTTAACATGATAATCAAGATGTCGAAGGTCTCTGTTATCGGCCCGCATAGTCTTCTTCCAGAGATAATGGCGTATATATATGAGGCAGGCGTACTGCACATTGAAACCCCGCCTGAATATGTCAAGGACACCCCATACATAAGGAAGTTAACCCTCTCTTTAGAGCAGAAGAATGAGATGGCAGAACTGGAAAGGGTGCTTGCCCTTGCAAGGAGGACTCTTAACACAATTAAGCCCCTGTATATTAGAATTCATAGCGGGGACATTCCCGGAGGTTTACAACAGGATTCCTTTAAACGGCCTTCTATCACTAATAAGCATGAAGAGATTGGAACCACTGAGGCTAAGACATCTATAGAAGGGATAAGTATGTCAGTTGATAATCTGAACCAGGAGATTAAGGAGATAGAACAACAACTCTCCCTGTATACCAGATATGAGAAAATACTCAATTCCTTATCCCCTCTTATGGAGCTTGTCCCTGAAAGCCCTTTTAGAGACTACACCGGTATTACGCTCTATAAAAGAGAATCCCCTCTGCCGCTCCTCGAGGAGGCCATCCAGCGTATTACAAATGGCAGATATGAAATCTTTAAAAAAGATGTAGATGAAGAGTTAATGGCATGTGTAGTCGTATATCCAAAGGAATTTGCACCTGAGATAAAGGGACTATTTCATATGGAAAATATAAGTGAACTCAGGATGCCCGCAGACCTGGCTGATATGCCATTAATGGAAGCCCTCCGGACAATTATGCAGAAAAAGGATGAATTACCTTTGGATATGAAGGGACTTGAAAATACTTTAAAGCAACTGGCCTTTGAGAAATATGATGAATTCATCAGGTGTTTTAATATTATTGAGGAGCGTTTAAGACAAATGGAGGTTTTCTCCGGTCTTTACGGGACAAAGGATACCTTCTACCTCTGTGGATGGATGCCAGAGAAGAGTACACACACATTTATAGATAATATCAGAAAGCGATTCAATGATATGGTTATCATAAGGACATTAACTCCCGTCAGGACTGAAACAGAGATTACCCCCGTATTGCTTAGTAATCCCGGAGTTATCAGACCATTTGAGGTGCTGACAAGGTTTTTAGCACTCCCCAAATATGGGACATTTGATCCTACACCACTTCTGGCCATGTTCTTTCCTGTATTCTTCGGGCTTATCCTCGGTGATATGGGATACGGGATGATCCTTTTTCTTGTATCTTTCTTTGTGATGTGGCGTTGGAGAGGTAATGAGACCATCAGAGATATGAGCAGTGTATTAATGCTCAGTTCACTCTTCACAATATTCTTCGGGGTTATATTCGGAGAACTCTTTGGAGACCTCGGCAGATACATTGGTCTTCACCACTATATTGACCGGTCTGTGGCACTGATCCCTTTCCTCATATTCTCGATTATAATCGGCGGGTTTCATATATCACTCGGCCTTCTTATAGGTGTTGTTATCTCTTTTAAGAGGAGAGAGGCGAAGGAGGCTATTGTGCGGATCCTCAAGATGTTTTTTGTCTTTTCCATCTTTGGTGCAGCAGCAGCCGCATCCGGTCTCCTGCCCGGAGGTTTATTACGCATAATGGTTATGATTGCAATCGGGTTAATTGCTGCGTTATTTTTCCTTGAAAAGTGGATCGCCCCGTTTGATGCAATAAAGCTGATTGTAAATATCCTATCATATGCAAGGATTATGGGGTTTGGCGCTGCCTCTATCTTTCTTGCCTCTATTGCGAACAGGCTTACTTTGATGCCAAGGAGCATTGTCCTCGGAATTATCATAGGGATATTTTTTCATATCATAAATTTAGCAGTGGGGGTATATGCACCTGCGATCCAGACTTTAAGGCTTCATTACGTGGAATTTTTTGATAAATTCTTCTATCCCGGCGGGGTAGAGTACAAACCCTTTGGAAGAGGGAGAAAGGTGGTGACATGATGGAACTTGGATTGATGGCAATTGGCGCTGGTCTTGCGATTGGGCTTGCTGCAATAGCTACTGCTATTGCCCAGGCTAAGATCGGCGCTGCAGGTATTGGTGCGCTGATAGAAAAGCCTGAACTCATCGGGAGGATATTGATACTCCTTGTTATACCGGAGACACTGGTTATTCTCGGGTTTGTCACAGCAGTGATTATACTCTCAACGCCGCGGTGAAGATATGTCCTATGATGTCCTTATAGATCACATAATAAAGGAGGCTGAGAAGAAGAGGGAAGAGATCCTTGCAGAGGTCCGGAAAAAGGCCGATGCCATGCTTACTGGACTTGGAAACATGATAGAAGAGCTGAAGGCGAGGGCATTCAGCAATGTCAAAAAAGACCTTGATGAATACAGGGTTAAAGAATTAAATAAGGCCAGGCACAGAGGGAAGGCATTTATTTCTATTGCAAAAGGGGAAGTAGTGGATGAGGTATTTAAAGAGGTGGATAATGCCTTCCATTCCATCATAGAGGGTCCGGCATATCCTTCAATTTTAAAGAATTTACTTATAGAAGGCTTACAGGGTGTAAAAGGTAAGGTCCATGTAATTGCAAACAGCAGGGACTGTCCCTTGATAAAAGAGATTCTAAAAGGCATCAGTGTAACTGGTTGTGAAGTCTTATCTGTTAAGGGAGATGACAGGATAAATGCCGGTGTAGAGGTGTTATCTTATGATAATAGTTTCTCAATAATAAACACCCTCTGGAGCAGATTTGATAAGGTCAGGGAAGATATGATGCCTCAGTTAAGGGAGATATTGTTTACTGATAAGAACGATGCCTGATTATGCATATATCAATGCACGGATACGGTCAATGGAGGGGAATCTCCTCAATGAGGGACAACTGAGAGAGATATTATCCTTTCGTGAACTCTCCGCAGCAGCAGACTATCTTAAAAAGACCACCTACGGTCTCTATTTTAGTGAAGTGGTTGAAGGGCCTTTGATTTATACGATGGATACGACCTTCAGGACTTCACTCTCTGTTTCCATGAAAAAGGTACTCTCTTTTTTTAAAGGGGATGATAGCACCTTGATAGATGTTTTGTTATCACGGTGGGATATCTTTAATATTAAGACCCTTGTCAGGGGGAAACTCAATATTATCCCTTCGGATGAGGCCCTTTCTGCGACAGTCCCGGCAGGAAGCCTCGATGAAGGGATGCTCAGGGAGGTGTATAAGCAGCCATCTGTCCAGGCCATGCTGGATATGCTATTTACCCTGAGATATACTTATGTTTCATCTCTTAAGAAGATAAGGAATCTTAATGAGGGGAATCTGTTTAAAGGAGAGGTGGAATTGGAGAAGGCATTTTTCAAGGATGCGATAAACAGAATAGAGTCATCCAGGGAGAGGGGACTGAATAGTTTAATAGTGGAAGATACAATAAGGATGCTCATTGACAGATATAACCTCATTGCCTCAATCAAGATGGCAGAAGGTGGATTACATTCAGAGGATGCCTCTGGATACTTTATTGAAGGGGGGGGTCTGATCTCTCTGGATGTATATAAAAAGATCGTGAAGGGGAGGGACGTCAGCGAGTGTATGTCCATGATTGACAGGGCTGTGTGGAAGATACACTGGAATAGATTCTCTGGACAATCACGTATTACAACTCCTCTCTTGCTGGTTGAAAGGTGGATGGATTACGAAATATTAAACCATGCTAAAAGACTTCCACATGAAGACCCGCTCCACATAGGACTTGTGATAAGTTATATATGGAAAAAGACCAATGAGGTTATAAATCTAAGGACCATGATAAGGGGTATCCACTATAACCTTCCGCAGGGAGAAGTGGAGAGACTAGTGCTTATATAAAGGAAGATGGCAAGGGTCGCAATAATAACAGATCCTGATACTGCCCTCGGGTTCAGGCTCGCAGGTGTTGATGCCTACAGTGTCTCATCGCATCAGGAGGCAGAGGACTATATTAAGAGGTTTCTTAAAAACAGGGAGTATGAGATTGTAGCGTACAGTGATGAATATTCAGGAAATATACCGGAATCTATTCACAGGAAGATAGAAGAGAGTATATTACCTATCTTCATCAGCATCCCCTCTGTTAAATCGTGGAGAGAAGCGGGGAAGGAAGAGGAGTATATAGAGAGGGTCTTACAGCGGGCCCTTGGATTCTATGTAAAGATAAGGAGATAACTGAAATTGTCAGGGTTATCACTAAGATATCAGGTCCCACAGTTGTGGCGAAGGGCATGCGAAAGTCCGGGATGTACAATCTCGTCTATGCAGGCGGAATGAGGCTAATCGGTGAGGTTATACGAATAGAGGGTGATTCTGCAACTATTAATCATGAGTCGCTTTCTTTATAGAATTTAACAAAATATATAGTCTTACCAGTCGGCTATTAAAGATATATTCACCTTGAATATCTCCTGAACTGAGTACTTTAAGTTTTTTCATGCGCTGAAGGAAATTATCAATTTTTTTCTTTTCTGATTCTGATAACCCTTTTCCGAGGTCTGTCTTTTGAAATGATAGGTCGAAAGGCAACTTACTCATCTTTTCCATAATTGAATGATAGTCTTTACTCCTTAATGCCTTCAGAACCTGCTGGTCAACAAATTTTCTGCCGATATCCTCTGCAGCATCAAATATTCCATCTAAGGCATCTTCTTTATCAATAATTCCATCCCGGTCTTTCCAGAAGACAGTATCACCAACGATGTGCATAATTTTGGGGAATCCAGCAGAATATTTGCATAAAAGCGACAGGGCATCGTCCTTTATTTTAATATTTTGTGACAGGAATGCTTGCTTAAAGAACTCCTTCATCTCCTGCTCAGTCATAGGATTTATTTCGACTATATCGAAAATCCGTTCCACTGGTTGATGGTGTTTGATCATTTCACGTCTTCGTTCCTCTACTCCACATAGCAGAAGCATTAAAGGTAGTGGATTAGCACTCAAAGCATTCTCATCAACTAATCCTTTAATGAAGTGGGCAAACTTAGGAGTAGAAGTAATACCATTAATCTCATCGAGGATTAACATTATTCCTTTTATATCTTCATCCGTGAGACGTTCTAATAACTGACGCAAAAAGGGTAAGTAACCCTGTGCAATATTGGGGGTGTCAGCCTTTAATGCATTAAGATTTATACGAATTCCAAAAAGTTCCTGTTCACCAACATACTTTGATAAAATATTGCGGACTTTTTCTGTTAGTGTTGGCTCATAAGCGGGTGCTTTCAGCACTGTCTCCACTGTTTTGGCGGCAACTTCATCTATTGTTGTTGTACTCCATAAAAAGACATGAATGCCCAAAAGATGATTCTCTTTCTCAGCGTAAAACCTCATAAAACTTGCCAGAGAGCTTTTTCCTATACCATATTCTCCGGCAAGAAATATTGCCTGAGGTTTTCCTAACTCCACCTGCTTCACGGCTCTTGCAATCTTTTCAATCTCTTTCTGACGGCCAACAAACAATTCTACAGGTATGGGTTGGCCTGGGTAAAAAGGGCTGATACCTTTGGGAATTGCATTCATCTTGTTTTTGTCCCCCTACCTTCTGATCAATAGGAAAATCGAAAAGTTGAGTCTCATTCTACTCACCGAAATCTAAGGCGTCAAGG
>JACRGW010000138.1 GCA_016212195.1 Nitrospirota bacterium | reverse complement strand
CGGACTTGGTGACGAGATAGAGAAAAAGGATTTCAAAAAACAGTTTGGAGGAAAGTCTCTTGAGAACATCGAGCTTGTAAAGGTAGAGACAAAGGATAAGATCCAGGCTATCTCAGGTGCAACGATATCAAGCCGGGCAGTAACAAAAGGTGTGAAGGAGGCTGTCAAACTGCTGAATGAAAAGTATGGAAAGGGGTTATCTAAGGAATGAACGAAAAAACAAACTACTGGAAGATTTTTAAGAACGGGCTCTTCAGTGAAAATCCTGTATTCAGGCTTGCCCTCAGTCTCTGTCCTGCAGTAGCTGTAACGGGCGGTGTGAAGAATGGTTTCCTGATGGGTGTAGCTGTCCTTTTTGTTCAGACAATGTCCAATATTACTGTATCCATTATACGTAATTTTATACACCCGAGGGTTCGTATCCCATCTTATATATTTATTATCGCCGCTTGGGTTACAGTGACAGACCTCATGATGGCTGCCTATGCAAGGGACGTCTATAAAGAAATGGGGCTTTATATCCAGCTTATTGTTGCCTTTGCAATAATACTCTCAAGGCTGGAATCTTTTGCGAGCAAGAAAAACGTCCTGCCGTCAGGTGTGGATGGACTTGGAATGGGAGTCGGTTTTCTTATCGCACTTGTCCTTATAGGTTTTGTAAGGGAACTCATGGGAAAGGGCGCACTCTGGGGTTATCAGTTTACACCTACAAAACCCCTTCTCATAATGATACTACCTACAGGGGGATTCTTTGTTATGGGTTTACTGATGGGACTTTTTAACTGGATTAACAGGCGGTTCTTCGGAGGAAAAGCTTCCACTGATGTACATATGGAGGCCCACAGGCACGGCTCTCATTAATTCTGGAGGAAAGTATGTTAGAGGATATCGGGATAATATTTATTGCATCGGCATTGATAAATAATTTTGTATTTTCAAGGTATCTCGGTCTATGTATATTTTTCGGTGTTACTAAAAAGATGGAGACAGCCATAGGGATGAGCATTACCTTTACATCTGTGATGGTTATAAGTGCTGCACTTAGTTGGCTTGTCTATCATATTATAATGATCCCTCTTAATCTCGGTTTTCTGAAAATAGTGATTTTCATAGGTATAGTGTCAGGCTTTGTCCAGGCAGCCGATACAATTATGAAAAAGGTTACACCCGGGCTTTACTATAAACTCGGTATCTACCTCGCCCTTATAGTCACTAACTGTATCATCCTTGCTGTACCCCTTATTAATGCCTCGGAAAAATACGATTTCCTGCAGAGCCTTACCCTCGGACTCGGCTCAGGTGCAGGATTCAGCCTTGCCCTTGTAATAATGGCATCAATTAGGGAGAGACTTGAACTGGCAGATGTTCCAAAGTCCTTCGAAGGACTACCTATATCCTTTGTTTTAACAGGACTCATAGCACTCGCCTTCTTGGGATTCTCAGGTATGATACCTCTTTAACAGGCTTGTTTTTGTTATTATGATATTGATAAAATATAAAAAAGGCATCAGAGGTGTTTGAGACTTTATTGAAAATAATAACAGAGTTCCGTCAATTTATAGACCTCACTCACCTCCTTACCCCTAAAATCGGGTTCGGAGGTGCGATAGAGGTTTTTCCTGATATAAATGCAGAGCAGGTAATAACCTATACAGTTATATTCCTTGCAGCTCTTGCCATAATCTTTGGAGTAGGCCTTGCAATTACGGCTGCGAAATTCGCAGTAAAGATTGACCCCCGTATAGAAAAGGTAAGGGATTTACTTCCCGGTGCAAACTGCAGCGCCTGCGGCTTTGCAGGCTGTCAGGGTTATGCAGAAGCTGTAGTAACAAACCCGGAAATTAAACCTAACCTCTGTACACCAGGCAAGGAGACAGTAGCAGAGGCAATTGCGGAGATTACCGGAAAGAAGGCTGAAAGGCTTGAGCCCAAGATAGCAAGGGTACTATGTCAGGGTGGCGATCATTGTGCATCAAGGAAGGTTATTTATCAGGGTATTAAAGATTGTACCGCTGCCTTCCTTGCAAGCGGAGGGGATAAGGGTTGCTCATATGCATGCCTCGGATACGGTACCTGTGTGAGGGCATGCCCCTTCGGAGCTATGGAGATGAGCGAGGATAATATCCCTCTCATAGACCCTGAGAAGTGTACTGCCTGCGGTATATGTGCACAGGTCTGTCCGAAAAAAGTAATTGAGATACTTCCTATAAATAAAGAGGTACTTATAAGATGTAGTTCAAAAGATAAGGGTTCTGTTACTAAGAAAAACTGTTCTGTCGGATGTATTGCCTGTGGTATCTGTGTCAAGACCTGCCCCTTCGAGGCGATAACCCTGGAGAATAATCTTGCCAGAATAAACCTCGATAAATGTCGTGTCTGTGGTCTCTGTGTACCTAAATGTCCTACAAAGGCAATAATGGACTATATGCCTGAAAGGGGTAAGGCCTTTATCACAGAAGGTTGCAATGGCTGCACAATCTGTGCAAAGGTCTGTCCTGTGAGTGCAATTTCAGGTATCCTCAAGCAACCTCATGTAGTCGATCCTGCCAAATGCATAGGCTGTGGTATCTGCGTACCGAGATGCCCGAAGAAAGTCATAATCGGCACCTTTAATGCCGGTGAGGTCAAAGAAGAAGTAGAAACCCCAGAGCCAGAACCTGCCTTTGCAGGAAAGGATTAATCTCTGATAATAACCAGATTCTTTACTAATAACCACGTCCTAAATTTTCTTGATATAAAAGAATTTATTCTGTAAAATCCCCTCATGCTTGAATAAAAACCTTGGAGGCAACAATGAAGAAGAACCCTTTAGTCGGAATTCTTATGGGAAGTGAGAATGATTTACCAGTAATGGAGGAAGCTGCAAAGGTTTTGAAAGAGATGGATGTTCCCTATGAAATTGATATAAGCTCTGCACACAGGTTACCAGAAAAGACTGCGGAATATGCAAAGAATGCAAGGAAGCGTGGGATCGAAGTTATAATTGCCGGTGCCGGCATGGCCGCTCATCTTGCAGGTACCATTGCAGCCCACACAACGTTACCTGTAATAGGAGTCCCTCTTAAATCAGGGGCATTAAAAGGCGTTGATGCCCTTTATTCAACCGTACAGATGCCGACTGGAATCCCTGTTGCAACAGTAAGTATAGATGGAGCAAAGAATGCGGCCTATCTTGCCTGTGAGATATTGTCGATAAAATATCCAGATATTGCTAAGAAGCTTGAATCGGTAAGAAATAAGATGAAGAAGTTATTGGAAGAAAGGTCAAGAACCCTCAAGAAGAGATGACATGCAGGAGAAAATAATATTAAAGACCGAATTCCCCGACTTGACCCTTTTAAAGAGAGGCAAGGTGAGAGATATTTATGATTTAGATGACTATCTCCTTCTTGTAGCTACGGACAGGATCTCTGCCTTTGATGTAATTTTACCTAATGGAATTCCTGGCAAAGGGAAGATTCTTACTCAAATCTCTGCTTATTGGTTCAGGAAAATGGAAGATATTATACCAAATCACATTATTAGCATAGATGTCAAAAATTTTCCTGATGTCTGTCATAGATATTCCGATGTCCTTGAGGGCAGAAGTATGCTTGTAAAAAAGGTAAATCCTCTGCCTGTTGAATGCGTAGTTAGGGGATATCTATCAGGAAGTGGATGGAAAGAATATAGAGAAAGAGGAACAGTCTGCGAAATAAGACTTCCAGAAGGACTCCTTGAGTCATCAAGACTTGAATATCCTATATTTACTCCAAGTACAAAGGCAGAGGAGGGTCATGATATAAATATATCCTTTGAAGATGTCAAAGGACTTGTTGGAAATGAGATGGCTGTAAAACTCAGGGTTTTAAGCCTCAGAATTTATTCAAGGGCAAGGGATATAGGCGAGAAAAGAGGAATAGTTATTGCTGATACAAAATTTGAATTCGGATTAAATAACAATGAATTATTTTTAATAGATGAGATCCTAACACCTGACTCCTCCCGCTTCTGGTCAGTAAAGACCTATGAAGCAGGAAGGAGTCAGGACAGTTACGATAAACAGATCGTAAGGGATTATCTCCTCACACTTAACTGGGACAAAAGACCGCCCAGCCCAGAACTTCCGGATGAGATAGTAGAAAAGACAGCAAAGAGGTATCAGGAGATATTCGAGATACTGACAGGACAGGATTAAGTACTTACCAGTGTCTTAAGCAGTCTGATCCGGCTTGGATGCTTTAGCTTCCTCAGTGCCTTTGCCTCTATCTGCCTTACCCTCTCTCTTGTTACAGATAGGTGTCTACCCACCTCTTCTAAGGTATGATCCCTTTCAACCCCGATACCGAAGCGCATCCTTATAACCTTCTCCTCACGAGGGGTTAAAGTCTGAAGTATACCCAAGAGCTGTTCAGAAACCTCCTTTTTCTCGGCACCATCATAAGGGGAAGGATGCTCTTTATCCCCTATGAAGTCTTCCAACTCACTCTCCTCATCCCCTATAGGTGTCTGAAGTGCAATAGGCTCCTGAATAGCCCTATAAACATCTTCCACCTTTCTGTTATTAACACCAATTGCCTGTGCTATCTCATCGGTATTAGGCTCTCTACCAATTCTCTGGGTAAGCTCCTTTGACGCCTTTGAGACCCTGTTATAGAATTCCATCATATGGACAGGAACCCTTATCGTTTTAGTCTGGTCGATTAAGGCCCTCGTAATACCCTGTCTTATCCACCAAGTAGCATAGGTGCTGAATTTAAATCCCTTCTCATATTTGAATTTATCCACTGCCTTCATAAGTCCAATATTACCTTCCTGAATCAGGTCAAGAAGGCTCAGACCACGACCTACATAATTCTTTGCGATGTTAACAACAAGTCTGAGATTTCTGTTTATAAGCTCATTCTTTGCTTTTTTCATCATCGCTTCTGCTACTTCAATCTTTTCACCAATTACCTTAAGTTCTGCTTCTGTTAAACTAGCTTCCTTCTCTATTCTCTTTATCTCCCGTCTTGACTCTCTATAGCAAATATCAAGTCTATTGATCTTACTTGCTTCTTTCTTGGTAAGTCTTTTTGATTTTTTCTCCCTGATTTTCCTTCTCAGATCTTTTAGTGAAAATCCTTTCTTTCTGCCTATGGATTCGATCTTCTTTTCAGTCTCACTAATTTGCTTTAAGGAGTCTTTTATCCTTCTGGCAACCCTTTTGGCAAGTTCGTCTTCATCATTTTCTTCTCCAGTTTCTTCTAATTCTTTCTTCAAAATCAATCGTTCCTTATTTGCAATTGGAGTTGAGTGAACTGCCTCTTTTATTAATCTTTTGCCTTCCTCAAGTTTTTTTGCAAGTTCTGTCTCCTCTTCTCTTTTGAGGATAGTTATATTCCCCATAGAATCGAAATAGGTCTTCACCAAATCCTCGGCCCTCTCATGTTCTTCTGGGACTTCAACGGTTTCTTCCTCTTTAGTTGCCTTTTCCTCATAATCAACAACCTTCACACCTATATTACTCAAAAGGTCCATAAGATTTTCTATTTCATCAGGTGATACTACCTCTGAAGGAAGGGCATCGTTTATCTCATCATAAGTCAGACTTCCCCTTTTTCTCCCTATCGCAATAAGCTCTTCTAACATATCCTTTTCTTTCATCTTTCAGTCCTTCTACTAACATTAAGTTAAGCTTAATAAAATATATAAAAATGCCCACTAAGAAGTGGGCATTCACCCAATTATCCTTCTATCTCTCTGACAACTAATAGATTTAACGTCTGATCTATCAAGAGGGGTCAAGCCGCACGGCCGATTAGTACTGGTTAGCTGAAGTCGTTACCGACCTTACACTTCCAGCCTATCAAACCTGTAGTCTTCAGGTGGCCTTCAGGTCATTGCTGACGGGATCTCT
>JACRGW010000136.1 GCA_016212195.1 Nitrospirota bacterium | reverse complement strand
TTTTAATGAATTGGTAAGTAAGAGTACAAGATATGGGATGCTAACTTTCCAGAAAGTCTTAGTACAGGAAACGATAGAGGCTATAAGCTCGGCTGAAGGTGTTCTCAGGGTTAGGATATTTGATAATAAAGGTAAGATCACCTATTCCTCGAGGAAGGAAGAGATAGGAACATTAGTGGATAAAGACTCACCGATGTGCAAGGCCTGCCACTATAACCTTGATAAACCTACTGCTACATTATTGAAAGAGGAGAGATGGACAATCACTAAAGAAAAAGAAGGCAACAGAGTCCTCAATATTATAGAACCCATTTATAATGAACTTACCTGTTATACAGCGCTCTGTCATGTCCATCCTAAAGGACAGAATGTCCTTGGGATTATCGAATCAGACCTTTCCCTTGCCCTTCTTGATAAGGCTGTAAGAAAGCAGGAAATCGCCGTAACTGTATATGTAATTGGTTTTATCGTTGCTATCTCGTTAGTACTTTGTGCAATTCTGTGGAAACTTGTAACTAAGCCTGTGGCAATACTTGTAGAGGGTATGGAAAGGGTTGGTAGTGGTGACCTTGATTATAATGTGAGGATAAAAACAAAGGATGAGATGGGCCTGCTGGTAAAGGCATTCAATTCTATGACAATAGACCTTAAGGCAGCGAGACAGATAATGGTGGACTGGACAAAAGCACTTAAGGCGGAGGTGGAAAAAAAGACAGAGGAAATACGAATGACTCAGGGTCAGTTAATCCATACAGAAAAACTTGCCTCGCTCGGAAGGATGGCGGCAGGGGTTGCCCATGAGATAAACAACCCCCTTACTGGGATAGTCACATTTGCCCACCTTATGCTAAAGCGTGCACCACCTGAAAGTCAGGAGAAGGAAGATCTCGAAGTGATAATTGAGCAGGCAGACAGGTGTTCAAAGATCATCAAGGGTCTTTTAGGCTTTGCGAGGGCAACTGCCGTTGAGAAAGGGCCGGCAGACATAAATGAGGTCCTGAACCGTTCTATAGAGATGGTGAGCAATAAAGCAGACTTTCATAATATAAAATTCAATATAAATATGGATAAAACACTCTCACCGGTGATTGCTGATTCATCACAGCTTCAGCAGGTCTTTTTAAATATGCTTGTTAACGCAGCTGACGCAATGGATGGAAAGGGTACAATTGCCATTTCTACAAGGAAGGTCTTTGAGGATGAGAAACCATTCGTCGAGATCGAATTCACAGACACAGGTCCAGGTATATCAAAGGAGAATATGGGTAAGATCTTTGAACCTTTTTTTAGCACAAAGCCTGTAGGGAAAGGGACAGGTCTTGGACTGGCTGTGAGCCATGGCATTATACAGGAACATAAAGGTAAGATATTTGTGAAAAGTGAACAGGGCCATGGTGCGGGCTTCTTCGTGAGGCTTCCATTATGATTGAAAAACCCACGATCCTTGTTATAGACGATGAAGAGATTGTAAGGGTTAGCTGTATAAGGATACTTCGACCTGAAGGCTATAATGTGAAAGTAGTTAAGAGTGGTATTGAGGGTCTGAAGGTGATTGAGAAGGAGAACTTCGACCTCGTTCTGACAGATCTAAAGATGCCTGATATGGATGGGATAGAGGTATTGAAGAAGGTGAAGGAAGGATGGCCTGGTACAGAAATTGTAGTCATAACAGGATACGGGACCGTGAGCTCTGCTGTCCAGGCGATGAAATTCGGAGCCTTTGATTATTTAGAGAAACCCTTTACACCTGACCAGCTTCTACTTGTGGTATCGAGGGCCCTCGAGAAAAAGAGACTTATCATAGATAACATACAATCAGCACAGGAATCGATATCGTTATACAGGCTTGAGAATATTGTGGGGACATCAAAGGAAATGCAGAAGGTATTTCAGATGATCGCGACTGTGGCACCTGCAGTAACCACAGTGCTCCTGACAGGAGAGAGCGGAACTGGTAAGGAGCTTGTCGCAAGGGCAATCCATTATAATAGCCCAAGAAAGGAGCAGCCCTTTGTAGTTGTCGATTGCGGTACGATTCCAGATAACCTTATAGAGTCCGAACTTTTCGGTTATATGAAGGGGGCATTCACGGGTGCAGTAGCGAGTAAAAAGGGACTTCTTGAGCTTTCAGATGGAGGGACAATCTTTTTTGATGAGATAGGTAATCTCGATCTTTCTACACAGGCAAAACTACTGAGGGTGATTCAGGAGAAAGAATTCAGACCTATTGGGGGAAGAGAGTCAATAAAGGTAGATGTTAGAGTGATTACGGCAACAAATAAGAACTTAGAGTATATGATAAAGGAAGGCTCATTCAGGGAGGACCTCTTCTACCGCCTTAATATATTCCCAATTCTTCTGCCACCACTCAGAGAGAAGAAAGAGGACATCCCTTTACTCAGCGATCACTTTCTTAAGAGATATAGCGAATATCTTGGTAAGGAGGTAAACCATATATCAGCTGATGCTATGAAGATACTCATATCCCATGACTGGCCAGGCAATGTAAGAGAATTAGAGAATACAATCCACAGAGCTACATTACTCTGCATGGGAAAGACTATAAGGCCTGAATACCTTACCCTTCTCGAATCGAAATCACAAAATGAAATACCTAAAACGAGTGAGGAACTGAAAGAAAGGAAGAAGGATATTCGCTCAAAGTCCATAGAAGAGATAGAGAAGGCTTTTATTTTTGAAGCCCTCAAGAAAAATAACTGGAACATAACGAAGGCTTCAACCTCTGTAGGTATGCAGAGGAGTAATTTCCATGCCTTAATGAAGAAATATGATATCACGAAGGAATTAGAGTAATGTATTTAAAAAATATACACGCTTTATTCTTGAATTGCTTAATCTTTTTTTATCTATCTGTATTTTTAAAATATACACCTCTAATGCTTACGTTACCTTTTGCCTTTGCTAACCGATTGATAAATATGAATCTTCAATAGTGGTATGTTATTTGCGTATATTTATATTAGAATCTTAAGATGGAGGGTAAAATGGAGAAGGGCAGAATCCTTGTATTAGATGATGATCCTGTAGTTAATCTGAGCTGCAGGAGGATTTTAGGTGCCGAGGGATACCATATTTCTACAATTGAAAGGGGCGAGGATGCACTTAGGAAGATGGAAAAGGAGTCCTTTGACCTCTTGATCTCTGATATCAGACTCCCTGACATCAGTGGTATGACTGTTCTTAAGGAAACAAGGGTTGCACATCCTGAGGTTGATGTGGTGATAATTACTGGTTATCCAACAGTAGAGGATGCGAAGGAGTCGATAAGGCTCGGTGCCTTTGAGTATATAGAAAAACCCTTTACACCTGACTTCATGCTCAATGTGGCAAGAAAGATACTTGACAAAAGAGGCTGGATACTGAGAAAGGACTTCATTGATCAGTTCAGGAACTATATAGTGAGTCTCAGGGATACGGATAATCCCGTTATCTACTATAAAGAGGGCACCTGGGCAAGGCCTGTTAAGGAAGGACTGTGGGAAGTTGGATGTGATATGAGATACTGGCTTCTTTCAGGACAGCTGCTCTTCATAGATTTTCCTGAAGGCCTGAATACCATTGTGGCGGGTGAACCCTTTGCAAGAGTACTTAGTAGTACAGGTGAGACACATGAGTTGATATCTCCGATGACAGGTGTGATCAAGGAGATAAACGGTCAGGCAAATACGGTTATGACATCCCTTGTTCCGGAACACCTGGGCGAAGGTTGGCTTCTCTGGCTGGTGAGGGTGGTTGAAATTAAATAGAGTTTAAAGTTTGGAGTTATAAGTCAAGAGTTAAAATCAAATAACTTTTCACTTTTAACTTTCAACTTTTAGCTTTTAACTTTGAACTATTAACTATTTTCGGAGAAAGAACTGATGTCAGATAATCTTAATATCCTCGTTGTTGACGATGAACCCGTAGTCTTAAAGAGCTGTGAAAGGATACTCAGTGATGAAGGTTACAAAGTAGAGAGTGCTCCCGGGGGGAGAGAAGCTATTATCATGATGGAGCAGAGGGCCTATAACCTCGTTTTAACAGACCTCAAGATGCCTGAGGTTGATGGTATCACCCTTATAAGATGGATAAGAAAGTCAAGACCTGATATAGGAATTGTTGTTATTACTGGTTACCCTTCGCAGGAAACTGTCAAGGATGCCCTTGAACTGGGAATCATAGATTACGTGCCTAAACCTTTCACACCCGCTGTCTTAACAGATGTAATCAAGAGAGCAGAGGAGTGGCTGGGAAAGCGCATCCCTATGAAAGAGAAACCAAAAGAGAAGTTCCCACCTTCTATGATGGCAGAACTGGACAGGGTTATAAATAAATATAAAGATAAGCTTGGCAGTGCGATACCGGTACTCCAGCGTGCCCAGGAGATAGTCGGGTATTTACCACCACAGATACAGAAAAGGATTGCAAAGGGTCTGGTCATACCTCCTGCTGAAATACACAGCATTGTTTCTTTCTATTCATTCTTCACTATGAAGCCGAGGGGGGATCATACCATAAGGGTCTGTCTCGGTACTGCCTGTTATGTGAAGGGGGTTGAAACAGTGCTTCGCAAGATTAAAGAGGTATTGAAAATAGGGGTAGGTGAGACAACGGAGGACAGAAAATTTTCTCTCGAGACCGTTCGCTGTCTCGGTACTTGCGGCCTTGCACCTGTTATGGTCATAGACAATGAAACACATAGTGCGCTCAATCAGAGGAAGGCAGTTGAGATTCTTAACAGGTATACAGCATTAAACATAAAGGAGACAGAGAGGGAAGACACAGAAACGCAGGAGGAACAATAATATGCAGAGGCTGAAAATAGAGGATCTTCAGAGGATTAAAGAGAAACATAGGGCAGAATTTACCCTGAGGGAAGGCGGTTACAGGGCAAAGGTGACAGTCCATATGGGGACATGCGGTATTGCTGCTGGTGCAAGGACTGTTATGACAACCCTGATAGACGAGATAGCAAAGGCTGGATTAGAAGATGTGATTATTACTACTTCTGGCTGTGCCGGACTCTGTGCCCGTGAACCGATGGCAACTGTCGAAATTATGGGGCATCCGCCTGTCAAGTATTGTGACCTGAACTCTGAAAAGATTAAAGAAATATTTAAAGATCATGTTATAGATGGAAAACCTGTAGAAAAATATGCGCTGGTTGTGGGGAGTGAAACGACTTATTAAAATTCAATCCATCATGTCACCCTGAACTTGTTTCAGGGTCTATATGAGATGCTGAAACAAGTTCAGCATGACCAAAGGATAGGCAGGAGAAAAATATGGAAAAGTTTCGTGCAGAAGTGATGCTCTGTTCCGGGACAGGTTGTGTTGCAAGTGGAACAATGAAGATTAAGACTGCCCTGGATGAGGAGTTAAAAAAACGGGAGCTTGAAGGGGAGATAAAAGTAGTCCTCACAGGCTGTAACGGGTATTGTGCTCAGGGGCCGGTCATGTCTGTCTATCCAGATGAGATTTTTTATCAGGCCTTGACAGTTAATGAGATACCGAAGCTTGTAGAAGAACATTTCCTCAAAGGGAGGCCCTATCAGAAGTTGATGTTCAAAGAGCCGGAGGAGAAGCTTGCCATACCTTCGATGAGAGATATTCCTTTCTTCAAGTACCAGGTATTGAGGGTTTTAAGGAATAAAGGGCTGATAGACCCTGAAAGGATAGAGGAATATATTGCGAGGGACGGATATCAGGGGGCTGCAAAGGCACTAATAGAGATGACATCTGAGGAGATAATAAAGGTTGTGAGAGATTCAGGGTTAAGGGGTAGAGGAGGTGCAGGTTTCCCGACAGGTCTTAAGTGGGAATTTGCATCAAAGGTCCAATCCGATATGAAGTATATGCTCTGTAACGGTGACGAGGGTGATCCCGGTGCATTTATGGACAGGTCTCTTATGGAGGCTGACCCACATGCAGTTATCGAGGGGATGATCATAGGAGCAAAGGCGATAGGGGCACATCAGGGTTATATCTATGTGAGGGCTGAGTATCCCTTAGCTGTGAAAAGGCTCCAGATTGCTATAGACCAATGCTATGATGCAGGGATACTCGGTAAGAATATCCTCGATAGTGGCTTCGCCTTTGACCTTGAGATATATCAGGGCGCAGGTGCATTCGTATGCGGAGAGGAGACTGCACTTATGCGTTCCATTGAGGGTAAAAGGGGTATGCCGAGGCCAAGACCGCCTTTCCCTGCACAGAAGGGACTATGGGATAAACCATCGGTGCTTAACAATGTTGAGACTCTGGCGCAGGTATCACTTATTATTCTTAATGGTTCTAACTGGTACAGGAGCCTTGGGACTGAAAAAAGTCCGGGGACGAAGGTATTTGCACTTACAGGCGTTATAAATAATATAGGGCTTATAGAGGTACCCATGGGTATCCCTCTAAAAACGATCATATACGATATAGGCGGAGGGATGAAGAAAGGGAGAAAGTTCAAGGCCGTCCAGATGGGAGGCCCGTCAGGAGGCTGTTTGCCCGAAGGCCTGCTTGACTTGTCTGTTACTTATGAAGACATCGTGAAGAGTGGTGCCATAATGGGCTCTGGGGGCATGGTTGTGATGGACGACAATAACTGCATGGTGAGTACTGCTAAATTTTTCCTCGACTTCAGCGCTGATGAGTCCTGCGGTAAGTGTACGCCCTGCAGGGTCGGTACAAAGATACTTCTCGATATACTTACGGATATCACAGAAGGTCGTGGTAAAGAAAGAGATATAGAAACACTGATGGATCTCAGCAATGATATCATCTCATCTTCACTCTGCGGCCTCGGACAGACAGCCCCCAATCCAGTTCTTACGACAATAAAATACTTCAGGGATGAATATGAAGCCCATATCAAAGAGAAATGGTGCGTTGCAGGCGTATGTCGCGACCTCTGCACATTTCTTATTGATGAAGAACTCTGTAACGGATGCGGTGCTTGTTTGAGGGCATGTCCTGCAAAGGCTATTATCGGAGAGAAGAAAAAACCACACAGGATTATCCAGGATCTCTGTGTACAGTGCAGGACATGTTACGAAACCTGCAGATTCAGTTCTATAGAGATATTATCTGCAAAAGCCCGTGAAACCAATCGAGTAGAATCGGTATCCGCAGAGAGGTAGATTGATAAATGGTACAGATTACAATAAATGACAAAAGGATAGAAGTAGAAGATGGGACAACCATACTTGAGGCTGCACTCAGGAATGGTATAGAGATACCGAATCTCTGCTATGACAGGAGACTGAGACCATATGGTGGATGCAGACTCTGCGTTGTTGAAGTAGAGGGGCAGCCGAAACTTCATGCATCATGTTCAACCCCTGTTGAAAACGGTATGGTAGTTAAGACGGATACACCTAAGTTGAGGAAGATCCGCCAGACCAACCTTGAGTTTCTACTGGTACATCACCCCCTTGACTGCCCTGTATGTGATAAGGCAGGCGAATGCAGGCTCCAGGATTTCGCCTACAAATTCGGTAAACCCGAAGGACGTTTTATAAGGCACAGGAAAGAAGCCCATCCTGATGTGAGGGGACCTTTGATTGAGATGACTGCAAACCGTTGCATCCTCTGTGGTAAATGTGTGAGGATCTGTGATGAGCATCAGGGAAGGGGTGCATTAGGTTTAATCGGCAGGGGGTTTTCGACAGTAGTCCAACCTGCCTTCGGTGAAATACTCGAGTGTGACTACTGCGGTCAGTGTATAGATATATGCCCTACAGGTGCCCTCCTGAGCAAACCCTATAAATTCCAGGCGAGATCGTGGTTCCTTGAAGAAAAGGATACGATATGCCCGTTCTGTGGATGTGGTTGCACATTGACCCTCGGGATAAGGGAAGGGAAGATATTGAGGTCAAGGGGGAAAGAAGATAATGGCAGGAGTGAGGGGAATCTCTGCGGGAGGGGTAGGTTCGGTTTCGATTATATCTATAGTGAAAACCGTTTAACAACTCCTATGATAAAGAAGAATGGAAGGCTTATACCTGTATCATGGGAAGAGGCGCTCACATATGTGAGCGATAACCTTAGATACATCATTGCAGCCCATGGATCATCAGTCATAGGTGCTATTGGATCGCACAGATGTACAAACGAAGATAACTAC
Organism: Nitrospirota bacterium; assembly: GCA_016212195.1. Classification (GTDB taxonomy): domain Bacteria; phylum Nitrospirota; class Thermodesulfovibrionia; order JACRGW01; family JACRGW01; genus JACRGW01. Next base: position 586 of record JACRGW010000136.1, on the reverse strand, counting down.
ATATTACAGAAATTTATGAGGAAGGTTATTGGTTCTGAGAACATTGATTCCTCTGCCGCTTTTGGGTATGGCATGATTGAGAAGGCCTGGGAGATGGGTTTTGGTCAGAGGGGACACTGCATAAACCTTAAATCGCCTATCAATAAGGAAGTAATCTTTATAATCGAATCAGATTTAAGCGTAACCCACCCTATCTTCGGTCTAAATATCCTCGATGCTAAAAGGAAAGGCGCCACCTTAATCGTTGCTGATGGAAGGGAAACAAAACTTACAAGACATAGCTCAAAATGGTTAAAGGTAAGGCAAGGTACTGCAGTTGCGCTTTTGAATGGAATCATGGAGATTATAATAGACAGAGGTCTTTTCGATGAAGAAAGGGTATCAAGGATCCAAGGGTTTTCATCATTCAGGGAAGTTTTGAGGGATTACACATCTGATAAGGTCTCTGATATTACAGGGATAACACAGGAAGAAATTGTTAAGGTGGCAGAGACCTTAGCTAATGCAAGGAGCAGGATGATTTCACTTTCAGTCAGTGTGGCAGAAAATAATAAGGGACTTGATACGATCTTAGCTGCTGCAAATC
>JACRGW010000135.1 GCA_016212195.1 Nitrospirota bacterium | reverse complement strand
GAAACTCACTGTCGAACATATTACCGATGTAAGATTTGTTCCTATGATAGGTGAAGCAGAGAAAAAAAGGTAGACCTTTTTATCTAAACCTTTCCCCTGTGCGTATCTTTATAAATTCTTCGATAGAAGAAACTGAAATAACCCCATCCCCAGGGCATCCGGTGTATAAGGTAGTCCGAAGGGTTTCTATGATCTCATCAACCTGATCATCTGATACAACAATTTCTAACTTAATATTACTTGCGATCCAGTCACTTGTAAAAAAATCCTTATACTCTCCATAGCCCTTAGCCTTTATAACAGTAATGCCTTCTATCCTTATCCCCCTAAGGGCCTTCTCTGCCTTTTCTAGATCAATACTTCTTATAACTGCAACTATTTTCTTCATTGGGTACCTCCCCTTTTTAGCTCTCTTCCTTTCCATAGGGCGTATATTGCAGGAATAACAAGCAGTGTAAGGATTGTGGATGTGACCATTCCTCCTACCATAGGAGCAGCTATCTTTTTCATCACTTCGGAACCCGTCCCTGTGCCCCACATTATAGGGAGGAGTCCTGCCATGATTGCAATTACAGTCATCATCTTGGGTCTAACTCTCATGACAGCACCTTCGATAATCGCATCATAGAGGTCAGACATCCCTTTCATCTGTCGTGATGCGACTAACCTGTTGTATGCCTGATCGAGATATATAAGCATAACAACCCCTGTCTCCGCAGCAACCCCTGCAAGGGCAATGAACCCTACGCCTACTGCTACACTCATATTGTATCCGAGTATATACATAAGCCATATCCCGCCTACGAGTGAGAAAGGAAGTGAAAGCATCACAATAAGTACCTCTATAATATTCTTGAAATTGAAATAGAGAAGCAAAAATATGATGGCTAATGTCAGCGGTACTATTACTTTAAGTTTTGCATAGGCCCTCTCCATATATTCGTACTGTCCTGACCAGGTAACATAATAACCCGGAGGGAATTTTACCTGTTCATTAACAGTCTTTTGGGCATTTTTAACATAGGTGCCAATATCTATATCCCTTATGTCAATAAATATCCATGCATTAAGCAGGGCGTTTTCTGTTCTTATGGATGGTGCGCCTTTCTTTAGACTTATCTCTGCAACCTGCATGAGTGGTATATGCTCACCCCGCGGTGTCGGGACAAGAACCCTTTCGATTCCCCTGATATCATCCCTGAGCTCCCTTGCATACCTCACATTCACAGGATACCTCTCAAGCCCTTCTACGGTTGCGGTTATATTTTCACCACCAATGGCTGACTGGATCACATCAAGGATATCGCTTACTAACAATCCATATCTTGCAGCCTCTTCCCTCTTTACCCTGACATCTAAATAATAACCTCCCACTACCCTCTCGGCATATACAGAAGCTGTACCGGGAACCTTCTTTATAACATTCTCTATCTCAACTGCTGTCTTCTCTATGACACTTAGGTCCTTCCCAAATACCTTTATACCTACGGGTGTCCTGATCCCCGTCGTAAGCATATCGAGTCTCGCCTTTATAGGCATAGTCCATGCATTAGTAATACCTGGAATCTGAAGGGCTTTATCTAAATTCTTTTTAAACTCCTCTAATCTTCTTTCGGTCATCCATTGATATTTGGATCTAAGATTTACAACCGTTTCGAACATCTCGATGGGTGCGGGATCTGTAGCTGTCAGCGCCCTTCCTGCCTTACCAAAAACAGATTCAACCTCAGGGAAACTCTTAATTATCCTGTCCTGTATCTGAAGTAATTCTGTTGCCTTTGTTATGGACTTGCCAGGGAGACCAACAGGCATGAATAAAAATGTCCCTTCATTAATGGTAGGCATAAATTCAGATCCGATCTTTTTATAGGGGAAAATAGTGACAACAAAGGCAACGATTGCCAGCAGAATAACAGTCTTCTTAAACCTCAGGACAAAATTTATAGCAGGTTCGTATATCCATATTAAAAATCTCGTAATAGGATTCTTATGCTCAGGCATTATCCTTCCCCTGATGAAAAGAACCATAAGGACAGGGACGAGGGTAATAGAGAGAAGGGATGATGCAGCCATTGCAAAGGTCTTTGTGAAAGCCAGAGGTTTGAAGAGTCTTCCCTCCTGTGCCTCCAGAGTAAAGACAGGTAAAAAGGAGACCGTTATGATAAGAAGTGAAAAGAATAGTGGGGGACCTACTTCTTTCGCAGAAGCTATTATGGTCTGACTATGAGGCTTTGTCTCACGGTCCCTTTCGATATGCTTATGGGCATTCTCTATCATCACTATGGCAGCATCTATCATCGCACCTATTGCTATCGCTATGCCACCAAGGGACATGATATTCGCATTTATCTTCATGTGGTACATAACTATGAATGAAACAGGGATAGCAACAAGGAGCATAATTATAGCCACCAGTGAGGACCTTAGATGAATAAGGAAGATTACACATACGAGTGCTACTACAATAACCTCTTCAATCAATTTCTCTTTAAGATTGTTTATTGCCCTGTGGATAAGGTCTGTCCTGTCATAGGCAGGAACGATCTTTACACCGGCTGGAAGGCCGGGTTCTATCTCTTTTATCTTCTTCTTTACATTCTCGATGACCGTTAGCGCATTCTCCCCGAATCTCATCACGACAATTCCACCTACCGACTCCCCTTCTCCATCCTTCTCCAATACACCCCTTCTCTCGTCAGGACCAAGTTGAACCAGTGATATATCCTTCACCCTAATGGGTACGCCACGGCTATTAACCTTTACTACAATATCCCCTACATCATTTAACGATTTTATATAACCAAGTCCTCTCACCATATATTCAGTCTCTGTAAACTCCACAACCCTTCCACCGACATCTGTATTACTCATCTTTATAGCCTTCATCACATCCATAAGGGATACGTTATAGGCAACGAGCCTATTCGGGTCTACATTGACCTGGTACTGTTTTACAAAGCCACCTATAGAGGCGACCTCTGATACACCCGGGACCTTTGTAAGCTGATACCTTATAAACCAGTCCTGTATGGACCTAAGCTGACTGAGGTCATAACCCTCTCCCTCAACAGTATATTGAAATGCCCATCCTACACCTGTGGCATCAGGTCCAAGCTGGGGAGTAACCGCCTTAGGTAGTTTCCCTGCTGCAAAGCTCAGGTATTCAAGGACCCTGCTCCTTGCCCAGTAGAGGTCTGTCCCGTCCTCGAATATTACATAGACAAAGGAAACGCCAAAGAAGGAAAATGCCCTAACGACCTTCGATTTAGGTACAGAGAGCATCGCTGTTGCTACAGGATAGGTGATCTGGTCTTCCACAACTTGCGGTGCCTGACCGGGGAATTCTGTATATATTATTACCTGAACATCACTCAGGTCAGGGATTGCATCTAAAGGAATCCTCAATATAGCGAGTATCCCCCAGGCGGTGGCAAAAACAGTAAAGAGAATTATTATAAACCGGTTATTTACTGAGTATTCTATTATTTTTTTGAGCATGATCAATCTTAATCATTTTAAAATTATCATTTATCATTGCAGATTCTAAATTTGCAATTTCTGACTTTTAACTTGTGGACTTCTTAATGCTGCTTGTGTCCTCTCTGTTCGATCTTTTCTTCATGTCTTTTCTCTATCCCTGACGGTGGTTTCTTTTCTTCGATTGGTGCATGGATATGTCCTGCTATGCCTCCTAAGGCTGCCTTTAGGTTGCTCTCAGAATCAATCAGGAAATTGGCAGAGGTAACTACCTTTTCCCCAGAACGAAGCCCTGATAAGACCTCTACATACCCCTCTGCTCTGGCGCCGACTTTTACCAGTCTCGGTTCGAATCTTCCGTCACCTTTATCCACTATAGCTATCTGTCTTTCACCTGTATCAATAATTGCTGTATCAGGGACTGCAAGGGTCTTTGGCGATACAACAGCATCAATCTCAACATTAGCGTACATCGTGGGCATAAACCTGAAGTTCTGGTTCTGCAGTTCTATCCTCACCTTCATCGTCCTTGTTGTGGGTTCGTGGTAAGGATAAAGATAAACAACCTTTCCGTAGAAGGTCTTCCCTGGATATGACCCGAAGGTTATCTTTGCAGTCTGTCCCAATCCTACTAAGTGCATCTCATACTCATAGATATCTACCTGAACCCAGACAGTAGAGATATCCGCAATCTTGTAAAGATTTTCTCCAGGATTTATGAACATCCCCTTGATTGCCGGCTTCTCTATAACGATACCTTTTACAGGAGAGATTATAGTCATTGTTCTATTCACAACCCCTTCCTGCTCAAGCCTCCTTATCTGTTCTTCCGATATATCCCAGTATTTGAATCTCTGTCTTGTGACGGAAAGAAGGGATTCGGCTCCTTTCTTTATATCCTCAAAGGAACTTTCCCTCATTACTTTTTCAGCTCTAAGGGCCTCGAGGTATTCCTGCTGGGTTGAAACAAGCTCAGGGCTGTATATTGCTAATAAGGGATCTCCCTTATTCACAATCTGACCTGTTATATTCACAAATAGATTCTCAATCCATCCACCAACCTTTGTATTCACAAAATAGAGTTTCTTCTCATCATATTCTACAATTCCGACCGTCCTTATTATCCTCTTTAAAGGCCTGTACTCAACAGCCTCACTTCTAACACCAATCTTCTGTACCCTTTCGATTGGGATCTTGAATACTCCTGGTTCATCGGCAGGAGCTTCCTCACCCTCATAAACAGGGATATAATCCATCCCCATCTCGTCTTTTGTTGGCTTATCCGATTTTATTGCTGGATTCATGGGGTTACGGTAATAGAGTATCTTCCTCTCTTTTTTAACCTCTACCTTCTCAACAGGCCTCTTTATTAATTGTGAGATCACTAATCCTAATAGTATGCCAACGACCAGTAAGATGACCCCGATTAAAATAAATCTTGTGAAATTCCTTCTCTCTTCCATCTTAGTATCCCTCAATTTTCAATAATATCCTCTCCCAGCACTTTCTCAATCTCTGCCACCCCGATCCTGTAGTCAACGAGAGCCCTTAAGTGTTCAATCCTTGTCTTCTTTAATGCCCTCTGGTTTTCGAGTAATGTCAGAAAATCAACCTTCCCTGTCTGATAATTTATAAGTGACGACTCTAAGGAAAGTCTTGTCTGAGGGAGTATTCCCGTTTCATATAGTTCTATAACCCTCTTCGAGGTCTCTACCTTTATACAGGCCTGGCTTATCTCAAAAGATACATGATTCTTAATACCCTCGAGCCTTGCCTTTGATGAATTGAGATTCGCCTTTGCCTCATTCAGTCTGTAGTCGTATTTCTTCCACCATATAGGGATATTTATACCAACCATAAAATCCCAGGACGAAAACTTTTCCATCCGCTGGACTGGGGAGATGCCGAGCATGAAATCGGGATAATAATTTTTCTTTGTAAGATCCTTGTTGGTATCTTTTGCCTCTATATTAAATTCCATTGCCCTTATCATCGGGTTTCTCTTCAGAGCCTTCTCCGCAAGTTCTATGGCTTCGGGTATAGGGTATTTGAAAGTTACATCTCCGGGGGCTGCAAGAGAGGCTATAGTCGGTCTGTTAAGGAGGGTGTTTAACCTTGCCTTTAAGATCTTTTTCCCAGATTCCATGTTTATCAGTTCATTTGTTATCATAGAAATCTCAACCTGTGCCTTGATAAGGTCCTGCTGTGGGACAAGACCGGTCGAATACCTTATCCCTGCTATCTTCTCCAGGTCTGAGAGTATATCTTTAACCTCTTTCATTATCCCTATTGCCTTATTTATATAGTAATAATCGAAATAGACCATTTTAACCATCGTAAGTATCTCGATTTCCTTTTCTCTGAGTTCTTCCCCTGACATTGATGATTCTTTCCTTGCCATCTTCTCCATAAGGTTAAGTTTTCCAGGAAAAGGAAACATCTGTGTAATGGTATACCGTGTTATCTCAGCCTTACCAGTAATCGGAAAGGGATTCTCTTTCGGTATGTCTTCAAACTCTACCTTTAAGGTCGGATCATCGAGTATTCCTGCATACTTCGCCTTTGCCTCAAAGGAATTAACCCTCTCTCTGTAAGCCCTAATCTCAGGGTTTTCCTTTCTGGCATATTCGAGAATACCCTTCAGATCCTCTCCTAAGGTTTTCTCTTCAGAAAATGAAAATGTGGGGATTAAAAGAAACGCAAAAATTGATACAAGTAATATGAAAAGGGGCAGTTGATTTACTCTCATCATTTCTTATGATAATCGAAGTTAAATTTTACCTTCTTATTGTCTATTTCTGTTGTTATATCAAAACTGTATTTGCCTTTCCGGGAAAGATTTAGTGTATTCATAAAACTAAACTCTTTACCCATTGTGCCTCCAACAAGTTCCTTCTTTTCGACCTTTCCATCGGGTCCTTTAACTGATGCAAAAACCTTCCCATTGGTAATAGTCTTTCCTGTATCAGCATAGGTCAGAACTACATCCACCATACTCATAGATGGTGTAACATTTAATACCGCTTTGACACCATCTACAACCTTACTCTCACCCTGTGCTGTCCCCTGTGTCATTTGAACAAAAACTATTGATGCAACAAAGGATATAAAAATCCCCATTAATATCAGTCCTATCTTTTTCATCGCTTGAACTCCTTTTCTACCATCTGCTTTATCTTCTTAACAGGATAACCCTTTTTATAAAGTTCGGAAGCCCTCAGGGCCTCCCTTAGACAGATGTCTCACTGGGCTGCATGGTCATCAGCATAACAGCTCAGAAGGCTTTTGTGTCTGAATACAGGTGATTCCTTACAGTAGCAGTAGCAATAGATACTATCCAGAACCCAGGGTATCTCCTTTGCAACCCTGTATGCCTCCCTTATCATGGGATCTCTAAAGAGTGACGGGTCAAGGGTTTCCCTTGTCTCACCCATCCTCAATGATTGGTCGATACCTTTTTTTTGCATTTCCTGGGGAAATGCAAAATTTACAGAAACATTCAACATTACTAAAACAAGAATAAGACTCAGGAAAATCTTCATATCCTCCTCCTCTTTTAATATACTGATCTTATCCTGCCGGTTCTCTTGTCTATTATAACAAGATCTACAACAATACCGTTCTCATCGGTAATCTCAGCCTCAAAAAATGAATCCTTTTCTTTGATTGTGCCAATTTTTATATCTTTATAAGGTGCAAAGGATTGTAAAAGTATTTCTCTTGCATCGGAATCAGTTTTGACCGTCTTCTTTGCCCCGTACCATCCCCTTTTAGAATCATAACAATATTTCCCATAAGTAGGCTGACATTTTTCCAGACGTGGATGCATAGGCTGAGCGTAGGATAGGTTAGTCTTTATAAATACGCTAAAAATGATTGACAGACATATTATTAATATCTTTTTCATGATATCGCTAAAAAGTTTAATTTAGGAGTCCGGAAGAGCGATTTAAGAATTATTTTGAATGAATAACACAAAAATTCAGGACTCCGGACTCCTAATTCTGCCTTACCACGCCATCGGGCAAGGGGATCCAGTACCAGTGTTGCCTCTACCCATCATCATGCCAGGGCCCATCATGCCAGAGCCCATCATGCCAGAGCCCATCATGCCAGAGCCCATCATGCCACCACCCCAGGTTGAGAATCCAGACGCATCTGCCTTCTCCTGAATCTTTAATTCGATATCTACAATCTCCTTTCGGAGTGTTGATATACGGTTTTTATCAGGAGTTGTTTTATTATACTCGTTCTGGAGTTCAAGCCTCTTGGTAATAAGTTCTTCTCTCAGTGGTAAGGTTTCCTTCCGGAACTTTTTAACAGCCTCAATATCTACAGTTGTACCATAACCGCCAGATTGTGCGGAGTAACCCATTCCATAACCACCCCATGGGCCGAAAGCATAAATAGCAGAAGTAAGAATCAGACCTGCTACCAGCACTAGACCTATTATAATACCTCTCTTCATCAAATTCACCTCCTTTCTTTAACTATCCCCCTTCTTTCTTCCTCTTAAAAAGGGTTCTTAAGGAGGATTTCTTTTATTTTACGATTTCAGTATATCAGGAGATTATGAATGTATATCGAAGGAATTATGAAGATATTATGAAGATATTTTATCAAATCTGAGAGGTCTTGGATTTAACTTGATTTCACAATTTGGAATGAATTATTCGGATCTATGCTACGGTTATAGGGCATTCAGAAGAGATATCTTTAATAAACTGAACCTAAAAAGCAAAGGCTTTGCGATCGAGACAGAGATCTCAATAAAGGCAGCCAAATGTGGGCTTAAGATATTAGAGGTTCCAAGCTTCGAAAAGAAAAGAAAACACGGGGAGGGAAATCTTCAAGGATTTCGTGATGGTTTAAAAATTTCAGGTGTTATCATAAGGGAAATCTTTACTAAGTGGATAAAAAATTAAAAACTTATTTTTACCACTTAAAAAATAAACTTCCCTCGTTTTTCTCGACATAAAGATCATTTTCAATCCACGCCCCCGCGCAGGGGGCGACATTAAATACTTATTGCCCTTCTTGGAATCAACAGTTTCAATCCACGCCCCCGCGCAGGGGGCGACACTACCCCCCACTCAACCACCACCGTCCCACATAGTTTCAATCCACGCCCCCGCGCAGGGGGCGACTAATGGTTTCTGTTAAAAAATACTCTCATTAAAAGTTTCAATCCACGCCCCTGCGCAAGGGGCGACATGTTCTTGCCGTTGCGGAGTATGCAGTTACGGTTTCAAACCACGCCCCAGCGCAAGGGGCGACCACATATTTTCTCGCAGAATGAGGCGT
>JACRGW010000137.1 GCA_016212195.1 Nitrospirota bacterium | reverse complement strand
GTCACCCCCACTGGGCGTTACCCAGCACCCTGCCCTCTGGAGTTCGGACTTTCCTCCCTTAGTCCCCCCTCATTCCCCCCTGTATTAAAGGGGGGAGGGGGGGATTTAAGAGCGATCATCTGTCTTGCTTAGTCCGCTATATTTAAATTCTAAATCCTAATATCTAAATCCTAAACAAATCCAAAATTCAAATGACCTAAATTCAAAACTCTATGCCGTTTTGAACATTTGGATTTTGGTCATTTGATATTGTTTAGGATTTAGTGCTTAGTATTTAGTATTTGTTTCTCATCCACTGCCTTATTAGCCAAGGCATCAGCCTCTTTATTTTTTTCCCTCGGAATATGATAAATTATAACATTTTTGAACATTGAAGTCAGTCTTTTTGCCTCCTGATACAAAGGCAAAAGTCCTTCATTCTTTACCTTGTACAGACCGTTTAATTGTCTGACCATAAGCTCTGAGTCAGAATAAATAGCAATCTTATCGACCTGATACTTCAATAAGGACTTTAATGCAATTACCAGCGCCGTATATTCTGCAAAATTATTCGTCGTAATGCCGATGTATCCCCCGATTTCTTCGAGGATACTTCCATCGGAGGCCTTTATGACTACCCCAAATCCGCCATCTCCGGGATTCCCTCTCGCAACCCCATCGGTAAAGATCGTCAGGACACTATGTTTTGCGGTTTCCAATAAAGGATCCTCTTACAGTTAAGGCAGTAGATTATCTTTTCATTCTTCTTTATTTCCGTAAAAACCTGGGGGGGGAGGCGCATGTGACAACCAAGACAGTGTTCATTCTGCACTCTCACAACAGCCACACCTTTTCTTCTGGATATCAGGCGATTATACTCTGCAAGGAGTTTTGAATCCATTTGAGGCAGAAGATGGGTCTTCTGAGACTCTAATTCTCTCAGTATTTCAGAAAGCTGATTAAAATCCTTTTCTATCTTTTCTTTCTCCTTTGTAAAGCTTGTCTCTTCCTCCTTTACAATCTTTCCTTTTTCTGCTCGTCTATCCTTCAGGTCATCCATCTTCTCGAGTAATATTAAAATCTTCTCCTCTATATCTGACTTTTCCTGTTCCGCAGCAGAGACCTCTTTCAGCAGCGCCTGATACTCTTTATTTGTCTTGATCTCCGGTATCCTCTCCTTAAGCTTCTTTACCTTACTCTCTGCATCCTGCAGCAAACCCTCAAGTGATCTCCGCTCCTTAGCCGAATTGTCATAATCCTGGGCCTCCTCTGCAAAATCTTTTTGTGCTTTATCGAGGTTAACCTTTAAGGAAGCTATAATATTGGGCAGGTTTTTCTGTTTCTCTATAATCTCTGAAATCTGACTGTCTTTTTCCTGAAGTTGGACGAGAAATTTTAACTGCACATTAACTATAAAATCCATAATGGATGTTTCATCTGAAAATGCCTTTGTAACCCCCTCACCCTTCCCCTCTCCCCTTAGGGGAGAGGGATTGGGTGAATGGTGGGCCCACCAGGGATCGAACCTGGGACCAACCGGTTATGAGCCGGTAGCTCTGCCAGTCTGAGCTATGGGCCCTTCATTGTATTACTCAATGACTTTTTACACAACTGTCATTCGAGGCTCTTGCAAAAGTCTGTGTCATCCCCGAAATCTTCTATCGGGGATATGATTTTCTGTAATAAAACACTAGATTCCCGCTAAAACCATGCGGGAATGACAACATTTTTATACTTTTGCAAGAGCCTCATTCAATAAAACTTTTAAGACGCTTACTGCGGCTGGGGTGTCTCAGTTTTCTTAAGGCCTTGGCTTCTATCTGCCTTATCCTCTCCCGCGTAACATCGAAATTCTGGCCTACCTCTTCAAGGGTGTGATCAGTAAGCTCCCCTATGCCAAAACGCATTCTCAACACCTTCTCTTCTCTTGATGTCAATGTCGTTAATACGGAATCAATCTGTCCATGCAGGTTAGCCTTAACTGCAGCCTCAAGAGGAGATACAACTTTTTTGTCCTCGATAAAATCACCAAGATGACTGTCCTCCTCCTCACCGACCGGAGTTTCGAGAGAAATAGGCTCCTTTGCTATTTTTAAAACCTTTCTTACCTTGTCCACCGGCAGATTCATCTCCACTGCAATCTCTTCCGGCGTAGGTTCCCTCCCTATCTCCTGCACAAGCTGCCTGGATGTACGGATCAGTTTATTAATCGTCTCAATCATATGTACAGGTATCCTGATCGTACGGGCCTGATCAGCGATAGCCCTTGTAATTGCCTGTCTTATCCACCATGTAGCATAAGTGCTGAATTTATAACCACGCCTGTATTCAAACTTATCCACCGCCTTCATGAGTCCTATATTCCCTTCCTGAATAAGATCCAGGAATTGGAGACCGCGGTTTGTATACTTCTTTGCTATGCTTACGACTAATCTGAGGTTGGCCTCAATAAGCTCACTCTCGGCTATCCGGGCCTTTAACTCTGCCATTTCTAAGGACTTTACGGCATCCTTAAGCTCATGCACCGGTATAGAAACCGCTTCTTCAACCTTCCGGAGCAACTCCACAGCAGATGTGTAAATCCTTTCTAACTCAAGTATCTCGCCTTCACTTTTATTGATGCCCTGCATAAGTTTCTTTAATCTAACACGGTTCCCCTTTATCCTGTTGAAAATGACAGGCAGCTCCTCAGATTTACATTTTAACTTACGGGCACATACATGTATTTCGTTCTCCCTGCGGTGGATCTCTCTATTATATTCTTTTAATCTTTCTGCAACGGTATCAATAAACTTGGAATTAAGATTAACAGACCCCATTAGGACGATTATTTTCCCTTTAAGATTTGCTATCTTAGACTTTATCTTTTCCTGCTCAGGTCCTTTTAAATCACCGGTTTTTAATTTTTTCTGCTGATTCTTAAGATCCCGATAAGCCCTCTTAAGCCTTTCAATAGCCGATAAGGTCTTCTGTCTTAACTCTTCTGCATCCTGCCCTACTATCTCTTCAAATTCTTCTTCTTCCTCTTCATATGTCGATACAAAGTCGTGAAGTAGTATCTTGCCGGCCTTTAGCCTCTCTCCAAGCGAAACTACTTCATGTATAGTAAAGGGCATTGCAAAAATTATAGTTTCAATCTCTATCTTCCCTTCTTCTATCCTCTTTGCGATCTCGATCTCTCCTTCTCTGCTGAGCAGCGATACATCACCCATCTCTTTTAGATACAGACGGACAGGGTCATCTGACCTGGCAACACTGACACCACTATCCTTCTCCTCTTTCTCCTCTTCTTCCGGCTCTTCCTCAACCAAAAGCTTCTGATAACTCTCTTCCTCTATCTGGTCAACGATATCGATATCCATCTCGCCAAACATCATCATAATACTGTCCATCTCATCAGAAGAGATGAAATCCTCCGGTAAGGCATTATTAAGCTCATCATAGGTAAGATAGCCCTTCTCCTTACCTACTGTTATAAGATGTTGCACTTCTGCCATTTTTTCATCTTTTGCCATATATTTTATAGTCCCCTTCCTTATATCTCCTCTTCTATGGAATTTAATTTTCATACAGGAGCTTCTTTCTTTGCAATATCTCCTGTTTTACCAGAAGAAGCCCCCTTACCTTCTCATACGTGCCGCCACTCTCTGCAGTGGTTATCTCCTTTTCTATCTCTTTTAATTCCCTGTCTAACTTGTTCCTTTGTAACACCCGTATACAATCAAACAATGTCCTTTCAGGTGAATCAAAATATAGATCAGTAACTGCCAATCTCGATATCACACCCCGAATAGCCTGGTCACAAGTATTATCATTAATAATATCATGGAGATTCTTATTTGAATTTAATAAATATCCTGCCATTTCACGAAATTGAGGGTCACTGAAATCATCTATGGATAAACGGTCTTTTGATATCCTCCTGAGTTCCCCGTCTTTCATCATAAGGGCAAGCAAGATCTCTTCAGCCTTTGGTTTATTCACCCCGGAATCTTCAGCCTTTTCCCTCAAAGGTGATCTGCCTTTATTCTTACTGCCCCTCCGGAGTTCGGTGTACAATATCTCTACTCCAATACCCATTTCCTGTGCCACCCTTTTTAAATAATAATCCTGCTTAATCCTGTTGGGTATCTTTTTTATCAGGTTAAGACACTCTCCGGCAACCTGCGCCTTTTTATCGATTGAACCCCTCTCTTTTGGGTCCACCCCCCTTCCTATCGTTCTTTCAAGGGCAAAATCTATAATACCTTTAGCCTCCCCTGCCAGTTCAAGAAAGGGAGCCTTTCCATGTTTTCTTATAAAACTGTCCGGGTCTTCCCCCTCCGGCAACAACAAAACTTTAGCCTCTACATCGCTGTTAAGAAAGAGATCCGTTGCACGTAATGCTGCATTTACGCCTGCGACATCAGAGTCAAACGTTAATATAACCTCCTTACAAAACCTGCTTATAACATTCAGATGATTTATTGTAAGGGCTGTGCCAAGAGTGCCAACTACATTTTGTATACCTGCCTGGTGCGCCACAATAACATCCATATATCCTTCTACAATTATAGCATAACCGGACCCTCTGATATAGCTTCCTGCAAGATTAAGGCCATAGAGTATATGCCCTTTGCTGAATACAGGGGTTTCCGGTGAATTAAGATATTTTGGGGTAGAGTCATCCAGTACCCGCCCCCCAAAGCCGGCCACTTTACTCTGGGTATCATATATAGGCAACATTATCCTGCCCCTGAATCTGTCATAATACCCTGCCCCACTCCCTCTGGGGATCACTACACCTGACTTTACTAAGGTATCATCTGGTATCCCCTTTTTCCGGAGATATTCATGAGCGCTGTCCCACGAATTAACAACATAACCTATATTAAAACTTTCAATAGTATCCATGGAAATGCCCCGTCCTGATAAATAGTTACGTGCAGGTTCTCCCTCTTTTGTCTTAGTTAATATGTCATGAAAATAACCCATAGTTAATTTATTAGCCTCATACAACTGCGTTTTATGTTCGCTCTTTTCAGCCTTGTTACCGTGTGTGAGTCTGATTCCGGCATCGTCCGCCAGGCTCTTTACAACATCCAGGAACGGTAAACTTTCATACTTCATCAGGAATGTTATAACATTCCCACCTGTCCCGCATCCGAAACAGTGAAAGAGCTGTTTTGCCGGACTGACCATAAAGGATGGAGTCTTTTCTTGATGAAACGGGCAGAGTCCTACATAATTCTGACCTGATTTCCTGAGGGAAATATGCCTGGAGATTACATCTACTATATCCTGACTTCCTCTGATCTTATTTATTAATTCTTCAGGGATATATCCATCCAAGGGGAGTCTTCCCCCTATCAATGTACCTGTGACTCCATAATTTCCTTCACTACAGAATTTACCTTTGTACCCTCTGCCCGTCCCCTCACCCGGGGCATCAGCGCCCTCATAACCTTTCCCATATCCTGCGGAGACATAGCTCCCACTTCTTTTATGACCAACCTTATCTCGTTCTCAAGCTCCTGCTGTGTAAGCGGTTTCGGCAAATATGTCTGTAGTATCTCTATCTCGCCTGTCTCTTTCTGAACCAAATCCTCCCTCCCGCCTTTACGAAACTGATCTATAGACTCTCTCCTCTGTTTTATACCGGACATTATTATATCCAATATCTCATCTTCAGTAAGAGGGGAGCGTTTGTCTATTTCCTTATTTTTTATCGATGACTTCACAAGCCTTATTACAGAAACCCTGGCATGATTCCCGGCTCTCATTGATTCTTTAAGCTCATCTCCCAGCCTTTCCAATAATCCCATACCATCACACCTTCTGTCTCTTGGTCGCTTTTTTCTTCGCTGCTATTGCCTTTCGCTTACGCCGGACGCTGGGTTTTTCATAATGTTCCCTCTTCCTCATTTCTGAGAGGATTCCTGACTTTTCACACTGCTTCTTAAACCGGCGGAGGACACTCTCAAAGGACTCGTTATCCTTTACCTTAACACCCAACATACATTTTCCACCCCCTTACCCTTGAGATATTATAATATATTGTATTATTTAACAAAAATATTGGATTGTTAAATATAGCAGACATGCATAATATGTGTCAAGTGGTGTTTGTAAAAAAGTGTATAAAAAGGGGACAGCCATTGAAAAAGCTTTACAATGATAGTGAAATTATAGTATTCTTGGTCAGAAAATCGGTAAGCTGATAATGGTAGGCGCGGGGGGTCTTGAACCCCCGGCCTCTTCCGTGTCAAGGTAACCCATTGAAAGCCTTACTCTTTTTCTATATTTCCTTTTGTTTGTGTTTACTTATAGTTAAGGGAATTAGAAGGGTAAGGCTTTCCTTCTTTTTTGGGCTGTTTTTGCCTGTCAACTATACAATAACTATACAGTAACCATGAAATTTCAATAAGTATACATTATAGTATACAGC
>JACRGW010000134.1 GCA_016212195.1 Nitrospirota bacterium | reverse complement strand
GGGAAGGGTTCCTCTCCATACCATAAGGGCTAATATAGATTATGGATTTTGTGAAGCTACAACAAAATACGGAAAGATTGGGATAAAGGTATGGGTTTATAAAGGAGATGTTTTAACTGATAGTGGATTAGTTCGATCACAGGGGCATAAGGAGGCTGAGTCCTAATGTTAATGCCGAAAAAGGTGAAATATAGAAAGATGCATAAAGGGAGGATGCATGGTAAATCCTATAGGGCATCGGAGGTTAATTTTGGAGAGTATGGGCTTAAGGCCTTGGAGCCAGGATGGATATCAAGTCGCCAAATAGAGGCTGCGAGGATTGCCATGACCAGGCATGTAAAGAGGGGCGGAAAGATTTGGATAAGGATTTTTCCTAGCAAACCAATAACGAAGAAACCAGCGGAAACAAGGATGGGGAAGGGTAAAGGCGCACCAGAGTATTGGGTGGCTGTCATAAAACCTGGCAGAATAATTTATGAGATGGCAGGTGTGACAGAGGATATTGCAAAGGAGGCTTTTCGGCTTGCATCCCATAAGCTTTCTATAGCTACCAAATTTGTATCGAGGGGTGAGAACCCGTTATGAAAAAGATTACGGAGTTTAAAACCCTGAGTATGGATGAACTTATGCAGAAAGAAAGAGATCTAAGAAAAGAACTCTTTAATCTGAGATTTAGACATAAAATGGGAGAATTAGAAAATCCTATGAAGATTAGAGAAGTAAGGAAAGATATAGCAAGAGTGAAGACCATAATGAGTGAATTAGGGAAAAGGGGTTAAGATTTATGGCAGGGAAAAAGGTTTATATTGGAAGGGTTGTAAGCGATAAAATGGATAAGACCGTGGTTGTTGCTGTAGAAAGGCTTATACAGCACCCCACCTACAAAAAGATAGTTAAAAGGATTACAAAGTTTAAGGCCCATGACGAGAAAAAAGAATGTAGGGTTGGGGACAAGGTCTCTATAGTTGAAGGAAGACCTATAAGCAAAGAGAAACGCTGGAGAATCATGAAAATCATAGAAAGGGCGGAATGAGATGGTTCAACCCAGGAGCATCCTTGAAGTGGCCGATAACTCTGGCGCAAAAAAGGTACAATGTATAAAAGTTCTCGGGGGTGCTAAAAGAAGATATGCAACATTGGGGGATGTTATCGTGGTGAGTATAAAAGAGGCAATCCCTCAAGGAACAGTCAAAAAAGGTACTGTGGCTAAGGCTGTGATTGTGAGGACAGCAAAAGAGGTAAGGAGAGAGGATGGTTCTTATATACGGTTTGATAAAAATGCAGCTGTTCTGATTAATCCACAGGGAGAGCCCATCGGGACAAGGATATTTGGTCCCGTAGCAAAGGAACTGCGCCGGAAGAATTTTATGAAAATTATATCCCTTGCTCCTGAAGTGTTATAGATCTAATAATGTAGGGAGGAATTTTGGCATCAATAAGAAAGAACGATACTGTTATGGTGATAGTAGGCAAAGAGAGAGGCAAAAAAGGGAGGGTTCTCTCTGTTAACCCCAGTAAGGGGCGTGTTATTGTCGAGAAACTTAATATTATAAAGAAACATCAAAGGCCAACACAGAAGCAGAAACAAGGAGGTATTGTAGAGAAAGAGGGATCCATTAATATATCTAATATTATGCTTATATGCGGGAGATGCGAAAAACCTACACGAGTTGCATATAATATCCTTGAGGGAGGAAAGAAGGTCAGGGTCTGCAAGAATTGCGGGGAGGCGATTGACAAAGGTTGATATGTCAAGTCTATTACAGAAATACAGAAAAGAAGTTATTACCCTCATGATGAAACAGTTTTCTTATAAGAATACTATGGGAGTTCCTAAAATCGAAAAGGTTGTCATTAATGTAGGGATGGGGAAAGCTACGCAGGATGTGAAGCTCTTAGATGCTGCAGCAAAGGAGATAGCAGTCATCACAGGGCAGAAACCGGTAATTACAAGGGCGAAGAAGTCTATCGCGGGTTTTAAATTAAGGGAGGGAATGCCTGTTGGATGCACAGTAACCCTGAGGGGGAACCGGATGTATGAGTTCCTTGATCGCCTTATGAATGTGGCCCTGCCGAGAATAAGGGATTTTAAAGGAGTTTCCCCTAAGTCCTTTGATGGTCGTGGCAATTATACAATTGGGATTAAAGAACAATTTATATTCCCTGAGATTGAGTATGACAAAGTAGTATCTGTACATGGCATGGATATCATAATTGTTACCACAGCAAAAACAGATGAGGAAGGTAAGAATCTTTTGTCTCTTTTAGGAATGCCATTCAGGTAAAATCGTAGTGAATAGTTGTTAGTGAAAAGTGAAAAGTGAATAGTGAATAGTTACTGAATACTACTCATCAAAAAAGGAGGATAGTTGGCTAAAAAGTGTTTAATAAATAAAGCAAAGAGCGAACCAAAGTTTAAGGTAAGGAAGTACAATAGATGTAAAATCTGTGGTAGGCCCAGAGGTTTTTTAAGGGAATTCGGGCTATGTCGGATATGTTTCAGAACCCTTGCACTTAGGGGTGATATCCCAGGGGTTGTGAAATCGAGTTGGTGACCTTCTACCGTTCCTTCGCTTTTTGTCACCCTGAGTCTACGACCCATAGGGCGAAGCGAAGGATCTCGTTGTTTTGCTCAGAACAAGATGATAATAATTGATATGGAGAATATAACATGAGTATGACCGATCCTGTTGCTGATTTACTTACAAGGATAAGGAATGCCAATACCGCTAAGCATGAATGGGTTGATATCCCTTCCTCCAAGATGAAATTAGAGATAGTGAGAATACTGAAAGAAGAAGGTTTTATCAATGATTTTAAGTTATTTAAGGACAACAAACAGGGGATTGTACGGGTTAATCTAAAATTCAACTCTGAAGAAGAACCTGTTATATCGGGCATTAAAAGGATAAGCAAACCTGGAAGGAGGATCTATGTCGGAAGTGATAAGATCCCCCGGGTAATGGGAGGTGTTGGTATAGCTATCCTTTCTACACCAAAAGGCATATGTACAGGGTTAAAGGCTAAAAAAGAAAAGATTGGTGGAGAAGTTCTTTGCTATGTCTGGTAAAAAAATCATGAGTCTTGAGTCTGGAGTCTTGAGCTATGTCAAGGATTGGTAAGAAACCTATAGAAGTCCCTGATGGGGTCACAGTTGCTATAGATAAGAGCAACATAATTGTGAAAGGTCCAAAGGGAGAAACGAGATTGTCTATTCATCCTAAGATTGAGGTCAAAAGAGATGACAACAGAATAATAGTTGAAAGATCATCCGATCACAGGTTTTATCGTTCTCTACATGGGCTTACAAGAAACCTTATATCAAATATGATTCTCGGTGTTACAAAAGGTTTCGAGAAAACACTCGATATCTCAGGTATAGGATATAAAGCAATGTTACAGGGAAGGAAGATTGTTCTTACATTAGGTTATTCCCATTCCGTGAATTTTGAACTCCTTGAAGGGATTGAGGCATCGGTTGATCCTAAACAGACCCAGATAACTATTAGGGGTATTGATAAGTATAAAGTAGGTCAGGTGTCAGCGAATATCAGGAATCTCAAGAAACCCGAACCCTATAAAGGTAAAGGGATAATGTATGCAGGTGAGAGAATAAGAAGGAAAGCAGGAAAGGCAGGAAAGAAGTGATTGCAATAATATCGGAAAAGGTTCGTGGTAGAATAAGGAGACATAAAAGGTTAAGAAAAAGAGTTTCTGGCATCTCTTTATGCCCGAGGCTTAATGTCTTCAGAAGCGCTAAACATATCTATTGTCAGATAATTGATGATGCAAAGGGGATAACACTAGTTTCTGCTTCGACCCTCGATAAAGAGATAAGTAAATCGGTCTCATCTGAAAAGAAAAAATCTGAAAAATGGAAAAAGACAGATGCGGCTAAGATTATTGGTACAGTTATCGCTAAGAGGGCCCTCGAGAAGGGGATAAAGAAGGTAGTCTTCGATAGAGGTGGTTATCTTTACCATGGCAGGGTGAAAGTCTTAGCTGAAGCTGCAAGGGAAGGTGGGCTGGAATTTTAAAATGCAAAATGTAAAAATTAAATATCGGGATTAGAATCAAAAATTTAAAAATATAATCTGTTATTTTAAATCTATTAAAAGGAGGGATTATTGAAGTTAGACCCAAAAGGGTTAACCCTAAGAGAAAAGGTCGTTTATATAAATAGGGTTGCTAAGGTTGTAAAGGGGGGTAGGAGATTCAGTTTTAGTGCCCTTGTGGTAGTTGGTGACGGCAGTGGGATTGTCGGAATTGGTAAGGGGAAAGCCGTTGAGGTCCCAGAGGCCATAAAAAAGGCCATCGAACATGCCAAGAAAAGTCTCATAAAAATTCCTTTGAAGAATACAACAATACCACATGAAGTTATTGGCCATTTTGGCTCCGGGATGGTTGTCCTCAAACCTGCCTCAGAAGGAACAGGTCTGATAGCAGGAGGACCTGTCAGGGCTGTTCTTGAAATGGCTGGTATCCAGAACGTATTGAGTAAATCCTTAGGTAGTACCAATCCACATAATGTGGTAAGGGCAACGTTAGATGGTTTGATGAGATTAAGAATTCCTGAAGATGAAAAGAAAAAGAGAGGAGTGGTATAGGAAAATAGATGCTCAGAATAACACTTAAAAGAAGCGTTATAGGAAGACCTGAAAAACAGAGAAAAATACTCAGGGCATTAGGTCTGACTAAACCTCATAAAACGACTATAAAACCTGATAACCCTCAGATAAGGGGTATGGTCAGAGCTGTTTCTCATTTAATTCAAGTCGAGGAAGAAGGATGAACATAGAAAGCCTTGCTCCACCACAGGGATCAAGAAAGAAGAGAAAAAGGGTAGGCAGAGGGCCTGGGTCAGGCCATGGTAAGACCTCCTGCAAAGGTCATAAAGGTCAGAAGGCAAGATCAGGAGGAGGGAAAGGTCCTGGATTTGAGGGAGGCCAGATGCCACTACAGAGAAGAATCCCTAAGAGGGGGTTCACGAATATTTTTAGAAAGGAATATACTACTGTGAATCTCAAGGATTTAAAAAGTATAAAGGCAGATGTAATTACACCTGAATCCTTGTTAGAAGAGGGGATAATAAGGGGTTATAAAGATGGGGTAAAGATACTGGGCGATGGAGAGGTAGAAAGGCCCTTTGTTTTACGTGCCCATAAATTCAGTAAGGGTGCAAGGGAAAAGATCCTCTCTGCTGGAGGAAAGGTGGAGGTAATATAGTGCCTGGACTCAGTAGTTTTCAGAATATCTTCAAGATCCCTGAGCTCAAGAAGAGGGTGGTCTTTACTCTGGCGTTATTGACGATTTACAGAATTGGTGCCCACATCCCTACACCAGGAATAAACGGTGAAGCACTCAGCGAATTCCTTACAAAGAAGGGTGGGGCACTGATGGGTTTCTTCGATATGTTCTCAGGAGGGGCACTTTCTCGACTCACCATATTTGCTTTGGGAATAATGCCTTATATCAGTGCCTCTATCATAATGCAGCTTCTGACAGTTGTAATACCAGCCATTGGAAGCCTTGCGAAGGAAGGAGAAAGGGGGAGAAAAAAGATTACACAGTATTCGCGATACGGAACAGTGATAATTTCTTTAATACAATCTTTCGGGATTGCGATAGGTATCGAAGGATTGGAGAAAGGAGCCTTTGTACAGTTTCCAGGTTGGCCCTTCAGACTTATGACGGTGATAACCCTTACATCAGGGACGGCCTTTATAATGTGGCTTGGAGAACAGATAACAGAGAGGGGTATCGGAAATGGAATTTCTCTGATAATATTTGCCGGTATTGTTGCAAGATTTCCTTCTGCTGTCATTAATACTGTCAGGCTTTCAAAAACAGGGGAAATTCCTATTATCATTGTTGTTACCTTGGTTGCGATGATGATTGCGGTTGTTGCTGTCATAATCTATATTGAAAGGGGACAGAGAAAGGTTCCTGTCCAGTATGCCAAGAGAGTTGTTGGAAGGAAGGTATATGGCGGTCAGGCTACCTACATCCCTCTTAAGATAAATACCTCCGGTGTTATACCCCCTATATTCGCATCATCTATTTTAGGAGTACCTGCTATGGGAGTGGGGTTTATAGATATACCATGGGTACAGGTTATAGCAAGGCAACTGGCACCGGGGACAGTAATATATACAATCCTTTATGTAATGCTTATCTTTTTCTTCTGTTATTTTTATACAGCAGTGATTTTCAATCCTATAGACCTTGCTGATAATCTGAAAAAATATGGGGGCTCAATTCCAGGGATAACACCTGGAAAAAAGACATCGGACTATATATACAGGCTTCTTTCAAGACTGACCTTCGGTGGAGCCATATATCTCTCTATAATCTGTATTATACCTGAAATCCTGATCCATGGTTTCAATGTCCCCTTTTACTTTGGGGGGACTTCTCTGCTAATAGTTGTAGGCGTTGCTCTTGATACTGTTTCCCAGATTGAATCACATATGTTGATGAGGTCCTATGAGGGATTTCTTAGGAAAGGGAAACTAAAAGGCAGAAGGGGTTAAAGGAGAATTAAGAGGAAAGGTTGATTGTATTAAAGTCCTCGCAGGAGATAGAGAAGATGGCAGTGGCCTGCAGGATTGTGGCTGAATCGTTAGAGGAATTAAAGGGATTGATTAGTCCCGGGGTTACGACATTAGAATTAGATAGTTTTGTGGAGGCCTTTATTTTAGAAAGGGGCGGGATTCCGGCATTTAAGGGATACAGGGGTTTTCCTAATAGCCTCTGTACTTCTATAAATAATCAGGTTGTTCATGGTATTCCTTCTTCACATTCAAAACTGAATGATGGGGACATTGTGAGTCTTGACCTCGGTGTTTTCTATGATGGTTATTATGGGGATGCCGCAGTTACTTATCCTGTTGGAAATATAAACCCTTATGCAGAGAGACTTCTTGAGGTTACCGAAGAATCTCTTTATAAGGGGATAGAGATGGCGAGACCTGATAAAAGGGTATCAGACATTTCAAGCGCCGTCCAGTTCCATGTTGAGAAAAATGGTTACTCGGTTGTGAGGGATTTCGTGGGGCATGGAATAGGGAGAGACCTCCATGAAGAACCGCAGATCCCTAACTTTGGTTCTTCGGGACAGGGGCCCAGGATCAAAGAAGGCATGACATTTGCGATAGAACCTATGGTGAATACAGGTGATTATGCAGTTGTAATCCTTGAAGATAAATGGACTGCTGTGACTAAAGACGGGAGCCTTTCTGCACACTTTGAACATACAGTAGCCGTAACAAAGGATGGTCCTGTTATTTTAACGCAGTTGAAAAAAAAATAGGGATAGTGTAGCATACTTAGATGCCTAAAGAAGAAGCTATAGAAGTTCAGGGAACAATAATCGAACCACTACCAAACGCTATGTTCAGGGTAGAGCTTGAGAATGGACATAAAGTCCTTGCCCATGTCTCAGGGAAAATGAGGATGCATTTCATCAAGATTCTGCCTGGGGATAAAGTAACAGTAGAACTTTCTCCCTATGACCTTACAAGGGGCAGAATAATATACAGATTCAAATAGGATAGAAAAATGAAAGTCAGGTCTTCAGTAAAAACAATATGTGATAAATGTAAGATAATCCGAAGAAGGGGTGTGCTGAGGATAATATGTGAAAACCCTAAGCACAAACAGAGACAGGGGTGAGATAGTTATGAGTTCGGAGTTTAGAGTTATGGGTGAAGTAAAGGGGAAATAATATGGCGAGGATAGCAGGGGTAGATTTACCAAAGGATAAAAGGATAGAGATAGGTCTGACCTATATTTATGGATTAGGAAAGACTTTGGCTACTGATATCCTTAAAGAGGCAGGCGTGAATCCAGACATAAGGGTGAAGAACCTCTCGGATTCAGATGTGGCAAAGATCAGGGATATCATAGAAAAGAGATATAAAGTCGAAGGAGACCTCAGGAGAGAGGTCTCCATGAATATAAAGAGATTGATGGATATAGGATCTTATAGAGGGATAAGACACAGGAAAGGGTTACCCGTCAGAGGTCAGAGGACGAGAACGAATGCAAGGGTCAGAAAAGGCCCAAGGAAGGCAATAGGAGGGAAAAAAAAGGTATAAATGGCTAAAACGAAGAAGGATAAGAAAAATGTAACAAGCGGTATTGTTCATATACAGGCATCATTTAACAACACAATAGTTACAATCACAGATGGCTCTGGTAATGTAATAGCTTGGTCAAGCGCAGGAAATCAGGGGTTTAAGGGATCCAGGAAAAGCACTCCTTATGCTGCACAAATTGCTGCAGCTGCTGCTGCAAAAAAGGCCATAGAGCACGGCATGAGGCAGATCGATGTTTATGTAAAGGGGCCAGGTGCTGGCAGAGAATCTGCTATAAGATCTCTGCAGGCTGCAGGTCTTGAAATAAATCTTATAAAGGATGTAACTCCGGTCCCACACAATGGATGCAGGCCACCAAAGAGACGTAGAGTATAGAGTTTTGAGTGAAGAGTTAGGAGAAAAATTCCAGACTCCGAAATAAAAGGGAGGATAGTCTTGGCAAGGTATATAGGATCTGTGTGTAGAATTTGCAGAAGGGAGGGAATTAAACTTTTTTTTAAAGGGGAGCGTTGCTTTACTGATAAGTGTGCAATTGAGAGAAGGAATTATGCACCTGGTCAACATGGACAGGCCAGATCAAAGATTTCTGACTACGGTATCCAATTAAGAGAAAAACAGAAATTGAGGAAGATGTATGGCATTCTGGAAAAACAATTCAGAGGATACTTCAGTATGGCAGAAAGGCAAAAAGGAGTAACAGGTGAGAAACTACTCCAGATTTTAGAGAGAAGATTAGACAATGTTGTTTATCGAATGGGTTTTGCTCCTTCGAGAAATCATGCAAGACAACTTGTCACACATGGACATATTAAAGTAAATAGCAGAAATGTGAATATCCCTTCCTATCTGCTAAAAATTGGGGATGTAGTAGAAATGAAAGAGACAGCTAAAGAAATACCACAGGTCATTGAATCTATAACCAGAATGGAGGGAAGAGGGCTACCACCATGGTTAGGGCTTGATAGGGAAAAACTCAGAGGGGGACTTATTCACCTTCCAACAAGGGAAGAGTTAGCCCTTCCGATTCAAGAACAATTAGTTGTTGAACTTTATTCGAGGTAATTCTCTTGATAACAGACTACGGAATCCATCAATAACTAAAGACTTTTAAAAAAGAGGCGCAATGAAAATTAAGAGAGAAGGATTTCAGATTCCTAAAAATGTAAATTATGAAGAAGAAACCCTGACGCCAACATACGGGAAGTTTTATGCGGAACCATTCGAAAGGGGATTGGGAACAACTATTGGAAACTCCCTGAGGAGAATTCTCCTGTCTTCCTTAGAAGGGGCAGCTGTAACCGCAATACGGGTTCCAGGCGTTCTTCACGAATTCTCCACAATCCGTGGGGTGAAAGAAGATGTGGCCGATATCATCTTAAATATAAAGAAAGTCAGATTCAAGCTCCACTCAGCAAAACCGAAAACGATCCATTTAAAGGTTAAAGGTCCAAAGGAGGTAGTGGCATCTGATATTAAAACAGATGCCGATGTTGAGATACTTACACCGGACTACCATATTGCTACTGTCGACAGGGATTCAAAACTCGAGATTGAGATGATAGTAAAAAAGGGTAGGGGCTATGTACCTGCTGAGAGGAACAAGGATTCAGGGCAGACTGTTGATATGCTTCCCATAGATTCTATTTTTTCTCCTATTAAGAAAGTGAACTTCGTGGTGGAGAATGCAAGGGTTGGTCATTCCACAGACTATGATAGGCTCATTATGGAGATCTGGACCGACGGAAGTTTGAGACCTGAGGATGCGGTTTCTCATGGTGCAGAGATTTTGGAGAATCACCTCTCGATTTTCGTAACCAGTAAAGAAGAAAAAGAGGAGGAAGAGGAACACCATGAGGTATCTATAGAAAAGGGGAAGTTCAACGAAAACCTTCTGAGAAGTGTAGATGAGCTGGAACTTTCAGTCAGGTCATATAATTGTTTCAAGAATGCAAATATAAAGACTATTGCAGACCTCGTCCAGAAAACAGAACATGAAATGCTCAAAACTAAGAACTTTGGCAGAAAGTCCCTTAATGAGATAAAAGAAATTTTAACCAGTATGGGTCTTTCATTTGGAATGAAGTTAGACGAAGCAACTTTAGAGAGAATTCGTCAGGCTCAAAAATAAAGGACTTCTGAGATATGCGACATAGAATTGCTGGAAGACAGCTTGGAAGAAACACAAACCAGAGGAAAGCCCTCTTGAGAGGCTTAGTAACATCCCTCATAAAACATGGAAGGATAGAGACTACCCTTGCCAAGGCAAAAGAGATAAGGGGTATTGCAGAAAAGATCATAACCCTTGGCAAAAGAGGAGATCTTCATGCAAGAAAACTTGCCCTGTCGTATATTTATGCAGAAGATACGATCTCAAATCTTTTTGATAAGATAGCACCCAGGATGAAGGATAGGAATGGCGGTTACCTCAGGATTGTGAAGACAAGGAGAAGGCATGGAGATGGTGCAGAAATGGGTGTTATAGAACTTGTAGACTATGAGAATGAAAATCAAAAGTTAGAAAAGAAAAAGTAAGAAAAAAAGAAGGTAGAGGTAAAGAAGGCGGTTGAAAAGAAAGAGCAGAAAAAAGAGGTGAAAAAGGAAGGAAAGAAAGAAGGAAAGAAAGAAGGAAAGAAGAAGAAGGAAGAAAAGAAAAAAGAAGAAAAAAATGAAAAGAAAAAAGACGAGAAAAAGAGTAAGAAATAACTCCTACCGCTAAGAAATATCTCAACAGTATCTATCACTAAGAGTTTAAATCATCTTGTATCTATTCCTGTCAATCAAGACCCTTAGCAACACTGTATGCCATAAGGACAGTAGTAGTTATGAGTGAAAGGGCGCCGATGAGTGCAAGATTTCCAGAAAATGTTACTACAGGCATAATGTAAAGCATCCCAGAGTGCATTATGGCACCGAAGATTGCGAGGATGCTTATTGTCTTTTTGAGGGAGTCTGAAACCCTGAGCCGGTCTACTATAAGACCAATGATTATACTGAGGATAGATTCAAGGTTTCCATGGGCGTGGGCAGCCCTCATAATTACACGTGGAAATGCAAAGGGCTCTTTTGCAAAAGGTTGGTCACTTTGCAGTTTGTAGCTTAGAAATAGCCCGAGGAGAAGGGTGAAGATAAGATAACCAAAACCGAAGACTACGTTTTTCTTTCCGTATTTCATAGGTCAAACCTCCTTTCTCACACTGATTATACCAAGACCTCGTAGGATGTCAAGAAATTTTAAAAAAGATACAGATATAGTAAAATAAAAGGGGACGCAATGGAATTTATTGTGTATATAAGCCTTTTTGGAGGTGTCCTTCTCCTTCTATACGGGATACGACTTGTGGGCGAAGGGCTTCAGAGGGCTGCAGGGCCTTTATTAAAATCCATTCTCGGTACACTGACGAAGAACCCTCTGTCAGGATTAGGAATAGGAACCCTCGTTACCGCTATCCTCCAGAGCAGCAGTGCCACTACAGTTATGCTCGTCGGTTTTGTGAATGCAGGGCTCCTCAGCCTTAGACAGAGTATGGGTATAATCCTCGGTTCCGATATAGGAACTACAATTACAGTACAGCTTATATCCTTCAGGGTATTCGACTATGCGATTCTCCTCGTTGGCCTTGGTATACTCGGCATGCTTATGTTCAAAAACAGATTGAGGCAGGACCTGAGTAGGGGAGTTCTTGGTTTTGGCTTTATCTTTCTGTCCATCAAGATTATGGCTGAATCTATGGTTCCTCTTAAAGAGAACACCGTATTCATTCTTCTACTCGGGGCATTAGGGGAGAACCCGTTAACAGGGATCATTATCTCAGCTATATTCACGGCACTCTTCCATAGCAGTGCAGCAACAATAGGGATAGCGCTTGCAATGGCTGTTGAAGGTATTATTCCTTTAAATGCGGCAATCTCTATAATCCTTGGTTCGAATATAGGAACATGTGTAACAGCGATAACGGCGAGTATTGGGGCATCAGCAGAGGCGAAGAGGACCGCCTATGCTCATGTTATCTTCAAGGTCGTAGGTGTGGCCCTTGTGATTCCTTTTCTTGATGATTTCGGAAGGGTTGTGGTTTCTACCGCTGAAACATTGCCGAGACAGATCGCAAACGCCCATACCCTATTTAACTTTGCAATAGCAATTATCTTTCTGCCTTTTCTCGGTCCAATCGAAAAGGTGATCAGACGTATGGTGCCTGATAAGGTCTCATTAGAAAAATTCGGGCCCCGCTACCTCGATCCCCATCTGATTTCAACACCTGAACTGGCACTTGGACAGGCGACGAGGGAAGTCATAAGGATGGCGGATATCGTCGAAGAGATGTTGAAGGGTACTATCGATGTCTTTAAGAATAACGATAGAGAGCTTTTAGAAAAGATAGAAGACAGGGATGACGATGTAGACCTCCTTGACAGGGAGGTAAAGCTCTACCTCGTTAAGATACTTAGAGGGTCATTGACAGAGTCACTTTCTAAGAGGGAGATAGATATTCTTGAAATGATTAACAACCTTGAAAACATAGGTGATATAGTTGATAAGAACCTAATGCGTTCGGCAAAGAAGAAGATAAACCGTGGCCTGAGTTTTTCCAAGGAAGGAATGGAGGAGATAGCATCATTTCATGGAAAGATCATTGAGAACTTCGATCTCGCCATCTCAGCCTTCACAAGCCGTGATGCAGATCTTGCAGCAAGGATTATCAGCCGGAAGGAAAGGATCGAGGAGATGTGTAAGGAACTTAAACAGGCACATATAAACAGGCTACATCTTGGATATAAGGAGAGTATTGAAACGAGCTCCATCCATCTCGATGTCCTCACGAACCTTGAAAGGATAAATTCCCATATAACCCAGATGGCCTATCCGCTTTTTGAGGAGAAAGAGTAATTTTACCTCTTAGCTGTACCCATGGCGAGACCTGATATGATTCTGTCAAGGAAGAGGGTATAAAGAATGGCTACTGGAATACTCGCTATCAAAGCCCCACCCATTAATGCCCCCCAGTAAAAGACATCACCTCTCACAAGCTCCGTTGTCATTCCTATACCTATAGTTTTTTCACCAGAGTCCTGAATGAATGCAAGGGCATAGATGTATTCATGGGCAACAAGGGTAAAGGTAAAGACTATAACCGTTATTATTCCTGGAATAGAGATGGGGAGGAGGATCTTAAAAAAGGCATTAATCCTGCTACATCCATCTATCAATGCCTGTTCTTCTATTTCCCTTGGAATGGACTTGAAGAAACTCATAAGTAACCATGTGCAGAAGGGAACAGTAAAGGTAGGATAAACCAGAATCAGTGACCAGAGGGAGTTCTGTAACCCAAGGGTTGATACGACTCTGGATAGGGGAATAAAAAGAAGTGTTGGCGGAATAAGATAGGTAAGAAATATACCTATCCCCAGATTTTCTCCCCACCTGCCAGCCATTCTGGCAAGGCTTAATGCCGCTGGGACAGCAAATATAATTGTTATCGCAACAACCGCTATACCGACAAGAAAAGTATTAAGGAGAAATTTTGTATAGAGGGTCTGGGTGAAAAGGAGATCCAGATGTTCTAAGGTGATGGGTTCATTGAAAAAGAAGGGATTGTTATTCGGGTTAAAAAGGTCATGGCCCCGTTTAAACATGGTAATAAGCATTACATAAAATGGTGAGGCAGAAAATATTATGAAAAAAACCAAGGCTCCATAGAAACCACCTCTTATAATTATCCTGTTCAACATAATATATTACCTCATGTTACTACTGCCTTTTTTACCAACCCGAGCACAATAGCAGCAACACCTGCCAGCACAGGAAAGAAGAATAAAGAAATAGCCGCTCCTTGAGCCAGGTCGCCTCCCTGTATGCCCTTCAGGAAGGCGAGGCTTGCCAGAACCTGTGTGCTATGAGGCGGAGGGCCTCCCATAGTAAGAACCCATACTACGGTCATATCTGTGAAGGTGAAAAGAGCAGCAAAAAGGACAGTCACTCCTATTACAGGAAAAAGTAAAGGAAGGGTGATATTGAAGAGGCGACGAAAATAACCTGCCCCATCCACCTGTGCTGCCTCAAGAATTTCCCTTGGGATGGAATTCATCCCTGCAATGAGTATCACCGTTCCAAGGGGTAGGAGGCGCCATACATGCACTAAAATAACCGATACCATAGCCAATCCTGGCCTGCCAAGCCAGTACATATTGCTCATTGGACCCAAGAGGGCATCAGGACTTCCAAGGAGTCCGAAACTTCTTAGAATCCAATCAATGGGACTAAAAACAGAATCCAGAAACCACAAGTAACCAATAGTTCCGAGGGCAATAGGTGCTGTCCAGGGCATTAAAATAAGAAATCTCACAAGCCATTTACCCCTGAATTCCCTTATTAAGACCTCTGCAAGTATATGGGATAGAATCAGCACAATACTTATAGAAACAAAGGTAAATATGAAAGTATTTCCCAGAGACTTTTGAAATACCTTATCCCCGATAATGTCAATGAAGTTTCTTATACCGACAATCTTATAATCAGGATTTCCAACTGTTACATTACTAAAACTATATACAAAGGCCATAACAAAGGGAAAGCCGACCAGAAGGATAACATATATTACAACAGGAAACAGAAGCAGAGGTGCAAGGATATTCTCTCGCTCTAAGAGATATCTTTCTTTCATTTTTTAATACTCACACCCTTTTCTTTATCAAAGTATCTTATGTCTTGCAAACGAACAGAGAAATCGTATTCTTCTCTCTCTTTTATGGGGTACGGCAAAGAGAGATTGGATATTACCTTGACATCGCCAATTGTTCCATAAATAAGTCTGTAGGAGCCTAAATTTTCCACCCTTTCAACCCTGAATCTCAATTTCATGAGGTCTTTGTCTGTGATAAGTTCTGTGGGGAGAAATGTCTCAGGTCTGAATCCGATAATGACACTATCCTGTTCAATAAAGTTCATTGGTGGAATTCCTACGAATCCGGCAACAAAGGTATTGACAGGCTCATGATAGATTTCCTCTGGAGTTCCGATCTGCCTGATTATTCCCTCATTCATTACAGCAATCCTGTCTCCGAGTCCCATTGCCTCTGCCTGGTCATGGGTTACATATACGGTAGTGACACCAATCTCTCTCTGAAAAAGCTTCAATTCTTCCCTTGCGGTATGTCTTACCTTTGCATCAAGATTGGAGAGTGGCTCATCCATCAGTAATACCTTAGGTCTTCTGACAAGCGCCCTTGCAATTGCCACCCTCTGCTTTTCACCTCCAGAGACCTGCGATGGCATCCTTCCAAGTAGATGTCCGATACCAAGGAGCCCTGCTGCCCACAGTACTTTCTTTTTTATCGATTCCTTATTTAATCCTTCCACCACGAGGGGAAAGGCTATGTTTTTAAATATAGTTTTATGGGGATACAGGGCGTAGCTCTGAAATACCATAGCTATCCCCCTTGCCCGTGGGGGGACCTCATTAACGATCTCTCCATTTATGATTATCTTTCCTTCCGTGCTGCTTTCCAGTCCTGCAATGAGCCGCATTAGTGTTGTCTTTCCACTTCCGGAAGGACCGAGGAGGGCTAAAAATTCACCATCTTTAATCTCTAAATCGATACCATCAACAGCCTTAACATGTCCAAAGTATTTCTTAATGCCTATGAGTTCAACCACTGCCATTCTTTACTTCTTCTTCCCAACAAGTCCCTGTGCCCTCCATTTTTCGAATATCTTTTTGCATTCTTCTTCTGCCTGTTTAACCGACTCTTCGGCACTCTGCTTTTCCTGAGCCACCTTTGCCAACATATTGGGAATCACGAAGGTACTGAAGATCTCTCCTTCAGCAGGATTTGCAGGTCCAGGATGTCCCACATTGGTGCTCCATTTCTCCGCATCCCTGAGAGGAAGTAACTTATCCTTCCTTTCACCGGGAAGGGCAAAAGGGTCCTCACTAAACCAGGCATTGTGGAGGTCCCTTAGGGTCTTTGCACCTTTCACCTGTGGGTAACCCCTATCACCAGAAGGTACTGGGGTACTAAAGAATGAGGGCGAACCATAAAGCGCACTCTCCCACATAGCCCTGTCATAATTTGCACAAAGATCGAGGAGGAACTGCTTTGCAAGGTCAGCATTCTTTGAGGCAAATTTCGGTATGACCGACACATAAATAACATGCTCACAGGCCCATGCCTTTCCCCTTGGTCCTTTCAAGGCAGGGGTAAAGAAGACATCCTTGGCGACTTCAGGAACATCCTTCTGGGCAGATCTATAGGCGGAGATGGAGTTCAGAATATAAGATGCACGCCCAGCGATAAGAAGTTGGTTGTTCGAAGCTGCAGTCCAGCCGAAGACCTCTGGGGTCAGGGTATTTTTATAAAGTTCGGCCATAAATTTTACAGCCTCGACTGTTTTTTTATTATCCAGAATCACATTCTCGTTCTCATCCTGAATGGCTGTATCAAAGGACCAGAGAAGGGCCCTGCCAGCCATGTTTGAATCCAGTTCCTGAGACATCCCTATTCCCATCTGAACACCAAGTTCTTTTTTAATCCTTGTACCATAGGTCAGGAGATCCTCCCATGTAACAGGCCCCTCTGGTTTTCCTACCTTTTCCCAGAGAGACTTTCTGTAATCACCAGGGTCTATAGTCCAACCGTGACAGAACCCATAAAACTTTTTTGTGTTTGGGTTGTAAGAGCTTCTTGTTGCAAAGGGTACCTGCTTTCCAAATTTTTTCTGTGCCTCCTGATTTACATCTTTAAGGTCAAGGACACTGGGCTCAAAATCAGAAGGAGGTGCAATGAATTCAATAATATCGTGTCCCTTACCTGCGGCTACTTCGGATGCAAAGGTGCTTCTGAGGTCGGCGAGGCCAATATGGTCAACAATCACATCCACATTATGTTCCTCACCCCACCTTTTGGCATAGGGGTCAAACCAGCGGTCATACCGCGGTACAAAATGGCTCCACTGGAGTATCCTCAGGGTTCTTCTTTCAGGTTTCTGCGCAAAGACATCTTTAAGTAAGGCGGGCCCGAGTGCTAAGCCCACTGTTCCTATCCCAGCATTCCTAAGAAAATCTCGCCTCGTGATATACCTTTTCATCTTTACCTCCTTATAAGTTA
This sequence comes from Nitrospirota bacterium, assembly GCA_016212195.1. GTDB lineage: Bacteria > Nitrospirota > Thermodesulfovibrionia > JACRGW01 > JACRGW01 > JACRGW01. The sequence goes on along the minus strand of JACRGW010000134.1, from coordinate 7,340 downwards.
GTTTAGCTTTAATTGCATCATAAGAAATTTATTTTGCAAGTGTTTTTTGATCTCTTATATCATCGATCAACCTCCCGTGAAAGCATAGTGCAAGTTAAATTACATAATCTTTACTCCTGCATCATTCTATAAATGAATTATATCATAAATAATAGAGATAAAGTGATTTAAAGGATTTTACCCTTTGATGTAAGGCATAGAGGATATTGAAGGATGAATTAAAGGGTGTTAATATAACCCATGCCTGCAAACCTCCCGCCAGAATATTTTGAGGCAGAGAAGAGATTCAAAGAGACCATAACGGTTGCAGAGAAGATATTAGCCCTCGAAGATCTCATCTCAACAGTTCCAAAACATAAAGGGACAGATAAACTAAGGGGAGACCTGAGGAGGAAGTTATCCAAACTCAGGGAAGAATCGCTCGCAAGCACCAGAAAGGGAAGGCATGCTGATATATTTACCATTGAAAGGGAAGGTGCCTCGCAGATCTGCCTTGCAGGGGTTCCGAATTCAGGGAAGTCTTCGATACTTGCTTCGCTCACTAATGCAAAGCCTGTGATCGCTGACTACCCGATCTCTACCCTGATACCAATTCCAGGAATGATGCCCTTCGAGGATATCCAGATCCAGCTCGTTGATTTACCACCAATCGGAAATAATGCGACAGACGGTTGGATATCAGGGATATTAAGAAATGCAGATGCCATTATGCTCATAATCGACCTTACCGATGACCCAGCAGGATACTGTGAACTCCTTCTGAGTAAACTTATATCCTGGAATATCCATCCCCTTTGTAGAGGCGAGGTACTGCCTCGCCCCTACAAAGGGGTATCGAAATGGATTCTTATCGTCGGTAATAAACTTGATTCACATAATGCTGAAATGGGTTTCAGGGAACTCAGAGAAAGATACAACGGGAGATATCCTGTTATCTCTGTCTCTGCAGAGAAAAAGATGAACCTTGAAGAACTTAAGAAGGCGATCTTCGGTATATCCCATATCATAAGAATATACTCCAAGGCTCCTGGCAAGGATCCAGACCTTTTAAAGCCCTTCACACTGAAGGAAGGCGCGACTATTTTCGATCTTGCAGGGAAGATACATAAGGACTATTTAGAAAAGTTAAAATTTGCAAGGATCTGGGGGTCATCCAGATTTGAAGGACAGAAGGTTCAGAGGGACTATGTCCTTAAAGACAGGGATATCGTTGAATTACATGTATGAAGTCTTTTGCCCGTAGAGTGGAGAAACTAACTATCTCTCTACCTCGAGTCTTGAGATCACCTTTTCAACCCCACTAACACTCAGGGTGGTTTCGATCGCATCTGCTGCATCCTTTGCGGTCTTAACCTTACCTGTCAGCGTAACTGTATGATCCTTTGTGTTCACTTCTATATTCTTAAAGGCAGCTCTCTTTTTACCTGCTAAAAGTTTGGCTTTTACCTTTGCGGTGATTGCTGTCTCAGTTAATTCCTCCTTCGCAGAACTATAAGTATCTTTTACTGATTTCTTTACAGATAGCCACCCCTCTTTTATATCTTCGATGACAATCTTTTTCTTCTTTCTGACCTCATCTGCTATCTCCTTCGTCTTCTCTGATATTGCCTCCTTTGTTTCCTTCACACTCTCCTTGACAGAACCCTTTGCCTTTTCTTCTGCCAGACTTATTGGTAGATTGTATGAAAAGGATAGGATTGTCAGGAGAAATAAGATACACAACACTACATGGTAATCCTTTAGATTTCCTTTTTTTCTTTTTCCCATCTTCCCCTCCCTATAAATCTATTTTGTTTACTTGTTTAGAACAGGGTCTACGACCCGTAGGGTATCAGAACTATCAGAACCAATCAAGTATAATTTATACATTTAGATAGAATTTTTGTCAACAAGATAATCCTTTAGGTATCTCCCTGTATATGACTCTTTGACATTTGATACCTCCTCTGGTGTTCCTTCTGCAACTATCCATCCGCCTCCATCTCCACCTTCAGGTCCGAGGTCTATGACCCAGTCCGCTGTCTTTATCACATCAGGATTATGTTCGACAACAATCACTGTATTTCCTGAATCAACAAGTGTATTAAGGACATTGAGGAGTCTCATTATATCCTCAAAGTGAAGACCTGTTGTTGGTTCATCGAGGATATAGATATAATCCCTTATCTTCCAGTTTCCGAGCTCATGGCATATCTTAAGTCTCTGCGCCTCTCCGCCAGAAAGGGTAGTAGCAGGCTGACCGAGACCGAGGTAACCAAGACCTACATCTATCAGAGTCTGTAGTTTACTCCTTAAAAAAGGATTGTCGAAGAAACCCATTGCTTCACTAACAGTCATCTGGAGGACCCGGGATATGTTCTTCCCGTTATATAAAATATCGAGTATCTCTGACTTATATCTCTTTCCACCACATTCATCGCAGGTGACAAAGAGGTCTTCGAAGAAGTACATCTCGAGTCTCTGGAAGCCACTACCCTGACAGGCCTCACACCTTCCTCCCTGGATATTGAAAGAGAAGTGTCCCGGCGTGAGTCCAAGCCTCTTTGAGTCCTGAAGTTCTGAGAATATCTTCCTTATAATATCGAATGCCTTTATGTAGGTGACAGGATTTGATCTCGGGCTCTTCCCTATAGGCTCCTGATCGATGAGTTTCACCCCTTTAATAGATTCAAGCCCTGTAAGTGCCCTATAACTTCCCGCCCTCTCAAAATCTATCCTGAATGACCTTGCAAGGGCTCTGTAAAGTGTATCCTGTATAAGGGAGGACTTTCCTGAACCAGAGACTCCGGTGATACATGTGAATGTATGGAGGGGGATCTTCACATCGATGTCCTTTAAATTATTCGCTTTTGCCCCCTTTATTTCCAGAAACCTTCTGCCAGGCTTCCGTCTGCTTACCGGAAGGGAAATAGAATCTTTCCCCTGCAGGTATTTCGCTGTTAGGCAATCACTTTTAAGAAACTCAGACTTTGGGCCTGAAAAGATAACCTTTCCTCCCTTTTCCCCTGCACCCGGGCCTATTTCGATAATGTATTGAGCGGCATCAATAAGTGTCCTGTCATGCTCGACGATGATAACAGTATTTCCTTCTCCTGAGAGTTCCTTCACAATCTCTGCGAGATTCCCTGTATCTCTCGGATGTAGCCCTATGCTCGGTTCATCGAGTATATAAAGTGTACCTGTGAGTTTCGATGCGAGCTGGTTAGAAAGATTCACCCTCTGTGCCTCCCCGCCTGATAGTGTCCTTGTCTGCCTATTGAGTGTAAGGTATCCGAGGCCGACCCTTAATAAAAAAGAGAGTTTCATCTCAATCTGTCTTAATATTTCTTTTGATGTTTCTTTCTCAAAATCTGTGAGTGATAAATTCCTGAACCATCTAAAAAACTTTTCTACAGACATAGCGGATACCTCTGCTATATTCAGCCCACCTATCCTGAAGTATAAGGCATCTTCATTAAGCCTCGTCCCATGGCAGGAAGGACATTGGAAACCGCCCCTGTATCTGCTCAGGAAGACCCTCACATGGATCTTGTATCTTTTTTCTTTAAGCTCATCAAAGAAATCATTGATGCCATAGAAATCTTCTGTCCCTTCAAATATAAGTTCTCTCTCCTTTTTAGATAATTCCCTGTATGGTTTTTTAAGATCTATACCACTCTTTTTTGCACCTGCAAGCATCTGCCTCATCCACCATTTCGTGGCCGGCTTAGTCCATGGCTCAATAGCCCCTTCCACAAGACTGATTGATTTATCAGGGACTATGAGGTCTTCATCAAACTTAAGGATATTACCGAAACCATTACATTCCTTGCAGGCACCAATAGGGTGATTGAAGGAAAAAAGAAGAGGCTGGGGAGGTTCAAAGTTTAAATTACACTTCATACACCTGAATGCCTGGCTGTATCTGATAGTCTTTTCTTCTATAATGTCTATCAGAATTTCTCCCTGTCCTTCCCTGAAGGCCATTTCAATAGAGTCACCTAATCTCCCCTTTGCCTCTGGCTTGACTGAGATTCTATCGAGGAGAACAATGATCTCTGAGACCTTTCTTGTAGATGGGGATAACTGGCTTACATCTAAAATCTCATCCCCAATCTTTACCCTTGTAAAACCTTTTTTCAGGAGGTCCTTCAGGATAGCATTAAGCTCACCCTTTGGAACTTTCATAGGGAAAAGGATATTTATCCTTTTCCCATCATGATCCGTTAAGACTTCTTCAACCACTGCTGAAGGGTAGTGTCTCTTCACCTCAGTGCCACATTTCGGACAGAATAACCTTCCGACCTTTGCATAAAGGAGTCTTAAGTAATCATAGATCTCGGTTGCAGTCCCGACAGTTGATCTCGATGTCTTAACAGGATTTCTCTGCTCCAGTGCTATGGCAGGTCTTATGTTCTGGATTGAATCTACAAGAGGTCTATCCACCTTTTCGAGGAACATCCTTGCATAAGTAGAGAGGGATTCGATGTATCTCCACTGACCTTCTGCAAAGATGGTATCAAAGGCAAGGGAGGACTTACCGGAACCAGAAAGACCGGTTATTACAGTCACCCTATCATGGGGAATCCTCAGGTTTATATTCTTGAGGTTATTCTGCCTTGCCCCCTCTATAATGAGCTCAGAGTCCATGGGTAACATTATATATTAACACAAAGTCTACCCCGATGTTCTGATGCGAAGGAATTTCCTAAAAACTCTTGTCAGAGGTTTAAGATAAATGGTATATTTAGTGTTAATGAGGAGGTGAAAGAATGGCAGGGATAAAACAACAGGTTATCAAAATGATTCAAAATCTTCCTGACGAAGTATCATTAGATGATATTATGGCAGAGTTATACTTTAAGCTTCAGGTTGATGCAGGTTTGAAAGAATTGGATGAGGGTAAGGGGATTTCTCACGAAGAAGTGGAAAAGCGGATGTCCAAATGGCTTACAAAATAAGATGGTCTCCGCGAGCTGCCTCTAACTTTGAAGATATTTGCAATTACATTGCAAAAGATTCTGAATACTATGCCACTCTTTTTGCAAAGAAAGTAAATGCCATTATTAAAGCCATCCCTCAATTTCCAAAAGCAGGGCGAATCGTACCTGAATTTGGGGATGAAAATCTACGGGAAAAGATTTACGAGAACTACAGAATAGTTTATCGTCTGAAAGGAGAATATCTAGAAATTGTTACAATCTGTCATGGCGCAAAACCATTACAAAATATTCTTTAGCGATGAAGACGCAAGAAAATTGTTATGACCAGAAGCACCAAAAAAGCTTTGACCTTTATCGCACTCACCTTCCTCTTTAATTATTCTTTGGTCATCCTTTTCTTTGCCTTTGGTGGAAAGTGGGTTGCACCAGGCTCGGTTATTATTACTACGGTCTATATGTTTATCCCGATGTTTATGGCAATTTTTGTCCAGAAGTTTATTTATAAAGAACAATTGAAAGAGCCACTAGGAATCTCTTTCAGGTGTAATCTCTGGTTTTTTGTTGCCTGGCTTATACCTCCTGTGATTGCTTTCTCTGCCTTCGGGATCAGCCTCCTTTTCCCGGAAGTTGAATATTCCCCTGGTATGGAAGGGATGTTTGAAAGGCTTAAACCAACAGTCACGCCGGAGCGATTGGAGGAGATAAGGAAACAGACCACTGCCTTATCGACCCATCCCATCTGGTTTGGACTGTTACAGGGTATGGCTACCGGTGTAACCATCAATACAATTACTTCCTTAGGTGAGGAATTAGGATGGAGGGGACTCCTTCACAGAGAGATGGGTTATATAGGGTTCTGGAGGTCCTCTGCAATTATAGGCATTGTCTGGGGGTTATGGCACATCCCGATTATTTTGCAGAGACAAAACTATAGCCAGCATCCATTTGTAGGCATATTGATGATGGTAATCTTTACGATATTGATCTCACCGATATTCGGTTATGTGAGAGAAAAGGCGAGATCTGTTATTGCTGCAGCAGTTATCCACGGTACATTGAACGCAACAATGGGTCTTTCTTTAATAATGATAAAAGGCGGGAACGAGTTAACTGTGGGAGTAAACGGGTTCCCCGGTTTTATCGCACTGATAATTGTAAATATCTGTATTCTTATTTATGACCGTTTCATAGCAAAAGAACCTGTCATTAAGAAATAAACATCCTGAGAAAGGGGAATTAAATTTATGGACAATGAAATTTCTAAACTGTTAGATGAATCGATAGAAATGGAACTTAATGTTTCAAAATTATATAACTTATATTCCAATAACTTTTCCGAAGATAGAGACTTCTGGTGGACACTTTCGATAGAAGAGAAGAACCACGCCGCTTTAGTTGAAAGCGGAAAGAAATATTTAGAGTTCGGAATATTCCCTGATGAGGCGGTCTATCATGATCTGGAGAGACTGGTAGAATCGAACAGGGAGATAAAGGGACTAATCGAAAATTACGAGAAGAGACTTCCTTTAATGGAGGAGGCATACCGGACAGCACTCAGGTTAGAGGAATCATCAGGAGAATCACATTTTCAAAAAATAATGGAGAAAGATTCGGATTCTAAAATTATAAAAATATTTCAAGACTTAAATAAGGGTAATAAAGATCATGCACAGAGAATAAGAAAAAAGATGTTGGAACGAGGGATAAAATAATATCCTTTGAATAACCCTTTCCCTTTTTCTCTTAGTTAGAGATATGAAGAGACCTGAAGAAGTGATGAGAGGCGAGGCACTCTACGAAGGACTTGCCCTTATCGCAGACCCTATCCATGTATATATAACCTTCACCACACCTAAGGTTCAGACTGAAAAGACCGAAAAGGACATCATAGACTCACCCTGGATGCAGAGGCTCAGAAATGTGTGCCAGCTTCAATCAGCCCGATGGGTCTACCCTTCTGCAGAGCATAGCCGATTCCAGCATTCCCTCGGTACTATGTATGTGGCAGGGAGGTTTGCAAGGCATCTCTACCCATCCTTAAAGGAATCAACAGAGGACTGTCCTTCTGAGGCTTATATAGAAGAACTGCTGAGGATTGCTGCCCTCCTCCATGATGTGGGTCATGGCCCCTTCGGCCATTTCTTTGATGACAACTTTCTCGAAGGTCTTGGTCTAACCCATGAGATTTTAGGGCAGAAGATCATAGTGGAAAAACTTGGTGAACTTATAAAGGGGATAAAACGCAGCCCTGCGGGAGACTTTGATCAAGGAGAGGTGCTGGATCCAGAGGAAGTATCCTTCCTTATCCGCAAAGACTCCCATAACAGAAAGAAGAGACCGAAATGGCTCACATTCCTCCAACCACTCCTTAGCGGTATCTATACAGTAGATAACCTCGATTATGTCCTGAGGGATTCC
>JACRGW010000133.1 GCA_016212195.1 Nitrospirota bacterium | reverse complement strand
CTTGTGAGCATATCCCACGAGAGGGATTATGCCATTGCACAGGTTATCCTTGTGTCGAATTTAAGGAAATGAAGGTCGCAAACTCACAAGAGATAAGAAGGATAGACAGAAGGGCTATAGAGAAATATGGTATCCCTGGAACTGTCCTGATGGAGAATGCTGGTCGTGAGGTAGTGCTTGCAATGATAGAGCGCTATGGCAACCTTGAAGGAAAACGTATTTCTATCATTGCTGGAAAAGGTAATAACGGTGGTGACGGCTTTGTTATTGCCCGCCATTTATATAATCGTGGCGCAACCGTTGAGGTCTTTCTACTCGGAAAATCCTCAGATATAAAAGGAGACGCAAAGATAAACCTCAGCATCCTGAAGAATTTTTCCATACCTTTTTACGAAAAGATTTCACTTAAGGAATTAAATATACATTTAAAACATTCGGGTATTATCGTCGATGCGATTTTCGGAACAGGTCTTTCTTCAGAGGTTAAAAAACCATTCTCAGATGCAATAAATCTTATAAACTCCTCTTTGAAACCTGTTGTATCTGTAGATATCCCCTCAGGTATCAGTAGCGATACAGGGGCGGTTCTCGGTTCTGCGGTAAAGGCAGATCTTACAGTAACATTTGTTCTGCCCAAAAGAGGAATTTTATTATTCCCTGGTGCAGAATATGCCGGTGTTGTTAAGGTAGCTAATATCGGTATCGCAACAAAAGTTATTGAAGAGGAGAATATAAAGTGTAATCTCCTAACAAATGAAGAGATAAAGGCATTACTCCCTGAGAGAAAACCTGATTCACATAAAGGGTCTTTCGGTCATCTTCTGGTAATTGCAGGCTCTGTTGGAAAAACAGGGGCAGCCGCAATGACAGGTCTCTCTGCCCTCAGAGTCGGTACAGGTCTTGTAACAATCGCAACCCCTGCAAGTCTGAATAATATATTGGAAGTTAAACTTACTGAAGTTATGACACTTCCCCTTCCTGAAACCGATGACCATAGTATCAGTATGTCTGCTGAGAATATACTGGGTAAAATTATGCCAGAGATGTCTGCTATTGCTATTGGGCCAGGCCTCTCCACCAATCCTGAAACAATAAGACTTGTCAGACGCCTTGTAACAAAAATTGATAAACCCATAGTAATAGATGCAGATGGCGTAAACGCCCTTGTGGGATATCTTGATATACTGAAAAGATCAAAGTTCCCTTTAATCCTCACCCCCCATCCGGGAGAGATGGCAAGGCTTATTGGTAAGACCCCAAAAGATGTCCAGAAGGACAGAATAGTAATTGCACAGAATTTTGCTACGAAATATAGATCCTACCTCGTCCTTAAAGGGGCAAGGACTATTTTTTCTGATCCTTATGGTAATGTATATATAAACACAACAGGAAATCCCGGCATGGCAACAGCAGGTACGGGTGATGTCCTTACAGGGATGATAAGCGGTCTTATCGCCCAGGGGATTGACTTGCTGGATACGATCAAAGCGGGCATCTATATCCATGGACTTGCAGGAGATCTTGCAGCAGAAGAATTCGGAGAAATGGGAATGATTGCAGGAGATATAATAGAGAAGATCCCTAAGGCAATCAAATACCTGAAATCTGATGAACAATCTATTAATAACTTCAAATAACATAAACATACCAGGCGTTAAGGCCATATTTACAACCCGTATGGACGGCGATAGAAAAGACTCTCTTAAAGGATTTAACCTTTCATTCATAAATGGAGTGGAGGAAAAGTCAATTATAGAAAACCGCTCCTACCTTGCATCTCTACTTGGGGTAAATCTGGATTCACTCATCTTACCTATTCAGAGACATACTGATAAGATCAGCGTAATCAAAGATTCTACTTTTAGATCATCTATTGAGGCCGACGCTATAATAACCTCTATGAGGGGAATAGTTCTGGGTGTTCTTGTAGCAGATTGCGTACCTATACTTGTATATGACTCTGCGTCAGGAGTTGTTTCCGCTATTCATGCCGGCTGGAGAGGAACTGCCTCTGGCATAATCAAGAAGGTCCTGGCTGTTATGAACAAGAAGTTTAATACTTCTACTGCAAATACAATAATCTCGATAGGCCCGAGTATAAGATGGTGCTGTTATGAGGTCGACCCTGATGTGCTTAAAGCAGTAGAAAAAGAAACAGGAAACCTAAAAGAATACTCTAAAGGAAAAGATAATGGCAAATACCGCATGGATTTAGCCTTAGCCAATCAGATCCAGGCTACCTCTCTTGGAGCAAGTAATATTTGGATCTCTGAAGAATGTACTTATTGCAATCCTGAAAAATTTTATTCTCACCGATATTATAAAGGCTTGACAGGAAGACAGGGCGGATTCATAGGAATAATCTAAAAGGAGAACGGACAATGTTGACAGCGAAGGATATAATGACCAGAAATGTAATAGCAGTAACCCCTGATACAACTGTTGAAAGACTTGCTAAGCTCTTGACTGAACATAAGATCAGCGGTATGCCTGTCCTTGACGAAAAGGGTAAACTTGTAGGAATTGTCACAGAAAACGACTTGATCAGCCGCAATAAAAGACTCCATATCCCTACAGTGGTAACTTTCTTTGATGCTATAATCTTCCTCGAGAATCCTAAGAAATTCGAGGAAGAGATAAAAAAGATGATTGGCACTAAAGTAGGTGATATATGTACAAAAAAGGTTATTACTTTAAAAGAAGAAACCCCTCTCATTGAGATAGCAACAATCATGTCTGAAAAAAAGATACATCTCCTTCCAGTGATGAGGGGGGATGAATTAGTCGGTATTGTGGGTAAGGTTGACCTTGTTAAGGCCTTAGCTGAAGGAGTTGTATGATAGAGGTTCAAAATCCAACTTCAAAACAGGTTCGTGGCAAAGTTAATAATTTATCCTCATCAATCTCAAGAAAACTCATCCTCAATACCAAGAACCCTAACGAGACAAGGAAACTGGGCCGCATTTTAGGCGAATTACTTCAGGGAGGTGATGTGGTTGCTTTATACGGATATCTCGGTTCAGGAAAGACCTGTCTCATTCAGGGAATAGCCAGAGGAACTGGAGTTAAGGAAAAATATATAACAAGTCCTACCTTCATAATGATTAATGAATACAATGGGAGGATCCCCTTCTACCATATAGACCTCTTTAGACTTAATCCTTCCGACATAGAATCATTGGGGCTAAGGGATTATATCTCTTTCGAAGGGGCAACTGTTATCGAATGGTCCGAGAGGGCAGGAGACGATCTCCCTGAGGAAAGGCTTTCTATCCATATAAAGATAACAGGGAAAGAGTCAAGGGAGATAAGGGTTAAAGGTGAGGGAGAACGGTATATAAATCTCGTCAATACTTTTGCTGAAAGAATCGGGAAATGAAAAAGATCGGTATAATAACAAAACTTAAAAAACCTGAGGCCATTGAGGTCGTCAATAAATTAAATCCCTGGCTTAAAGAAAAAGACAGGGATACCTTTATAGATATCGAAACAGCAACCTCTATCGGAGAAAGGGGATTTCAGAGGTCAGAAATCCCATCCCTTGTTGACATGATCATAGTACTCGGCGGCGACGGAACGCTTCTCAGCGTTGTCCGCCTCGTCGGTGACCTCGGGATTCCTATTCTCGGTGTAAATCTCGGAGGTCTCGGTTTTATAACTGAAGTCCCTCTTGATGAACTCTATACCACTCTCGAAATGGTATTCAATAATGATTATTTTATCGAAGAGAGGTTGATGCTTATTGCACATGTACGCCGTCGGGGAGAAAGGATTGCAGAATATAATGTCCTTAACGAAGTTGTAATCAATAAGGGTGCCCTTGCAAGAATAATCGATCTCGAGACGTATATAAATAAAACATATGTCACTACTTTCAAGGCAGACGGCATAATACTCTCAACCCCTACAGGCTCCACCGCTTATTCCCTTTCAGCAGGTGGTCCCATAATATACCCTACCCTCAACTCCTTCATAATCACACCTATATGCCCCCATACACTAACTAACAGACCCTTAGTCCTACCTGATGATTTTCTTGTGGAAATCGCTCTGAAGTCAGAGAGTGGTGATGTCTTCCTTACACTTGATGGTCAGGTAGGCTTCTCTCTAAAGTATGGCGATGTAGTTGAGGTAAAGAAATCGCAGGGAAAGATAAAACTCATCTCCTCTCCAAAGAGGGATTATTTCAAAATCCTGAGGACAAAACTTAAATGGGGTGAGAGGTAACAGAGAGTTAAGAGTTAAGAGTTTGGAATTTGGAGAATAAAAGAGAAGAGTTCCTTTATATAATTAAAGACCTTAAGGGATACATGTTTTATCTGAAGGAGATGGGGATAGAGTACATCCCTGTTTCGTCTAAATTTATCACCCAGAATTCTCCTGACTCAAAGGCCCTATCCCCTGAGGAATTACTTCAAAACCTGAGGAAAGTGATTGGAAACTGCCGTAAATGCAAACTCAATAAGGGAAGAACGCAGATAGTCTTTGGAGTTGGAAATCCAAAGTCTGAGATTGTTTTCGTAGGAGAGGCTCCTGGCAGGGATGAAGACCTTCAGGGAGAACCTTTTGTTGGTGACGCTGGACAGCTTTTAACAAAAATCATAGAATCCATGGGACTTAAGAGGCAGGATGCGTATATAGCGAATGTTGTCAAATGCAGACCTCCCAATAACAGAAACCCCGAATCTGATGAGATAGAAAGCTGTGAACCTTTCCTCCTGAAACAGCTTGAGATTATTAAACCCAAGATTATCTGTGCTCTCGGTACCTTCGCCGCACAGACTCTTCTCATAACAAAGGAGAAGATTTCTTCTCTGAGAGGAAATTTCTATTATTACCATGACATAAAGGTTATGCCCACATTTCACCCTGCCTACCTCCTCCGGAATCCTGGCGATAAGAAACTTGTCTGGGAGGATATAAAGAAGATAATGAAAGAATTGAATCTAAAAGGCAAGGGTAATGGATAATATCTGGGCTCCATGGAGGATAGAATACATCCTCGGTAAAAAGCCTGAAGGTTGTCTTTTCTGTAATAAAGCCCAGGAAAAAGAAGACGAGCAGAATTTTATACTCCTTAGAAATCCTTTCAATTACATAATAATGAACATCTACCCCTATAACCCAGGTCATCTAATGATCGTTCCCTATCTCCACACTCCAACTTTAGAAAACCTTCCTGATGAAGTCAGTCTCGATTTTATGAAGACCACACAAAAAGCACTCTCTGTTCTTAGGGAATCTTTGAAACCGAATGGTTTCAATCTCGGACTGAATCTTACGAAGAGTGGCGGTGCCGGGATTGAGGAACATGTCCACCTCCATATTGTCCCCAGGTGGACAGGTGATACCAGTTTTATAACCGTACTTTCAGATGTAAGGGTCTTGCCTGAACACCTGAATGCAACATACAACAAGCTCCTTCCGTATTTTAAGTAAATTCCTCGCCTCTGTCATTCTGAGTCCCGATGGAAATCGGGACGAAGAATCTCGTCTTTCATCGCGGCTATTGATAACTTTTACAATTTATGAGATAATTATAGCCTTCTGGAGGCGATATGATATTAAAGGGAAGGATATGGAAATTCGGAGACAATATAAATACCGACCTCATAATCCCTGCACGGTATCTTAATACTACAGACCCTGCAGAACTTGCCCTTCACCTTATGGAGGATGAAGACCCTGAATTTGCTAAGAAGATAAAGCCTGGAGATATAATTGTTGCAGGAAAAAACTTCGGTTGTGGCTCTTCAAGGGAACATGCCCCTATTGCAATAAAGGAATCTGGTATCCAAGCGGTATTAGCCGAGAGCTTCGCAAGGATATTTTACAGGAATGCCTTTAATATAGGTCTTCCTATATTTGAATCGTCCGGTGTATGGGAAGGAATAAATGAAGGTGACGATGTTGAAATTCACACAGATAAGGGCATAATAAAGGATCTAACCAGGAAAACCGAATTTATGGCTTCACCCATACCTCCCTTTATGGAGGAACTTATTTCTTCAGGTGGGTTGATGGAATGGGTAAAAACAAAGTTAAAACTTACAAGTTCATAAAAATGTCACCCTGAACTTGTTTCAGGGTCTAAAGAGATGCTGAAATGAATTCAGCATGACAGTCTGAAAGGTGTTTTTAAATGAAATCTTACAAAATAGCAGTCATTCCTGGAGATGGTACAGGACCTGAAGTCATTACAGAGGCAAAAAAAGTTCTCGCCGCTGTCGCTAAAAAGAAAGGATTCAGGTTTGAATTCTTAGATTTCGATTTCGGCGGAGAGAGGTATAAAAGAACCGGTGAAACATTACCTGATTCTGCCCTAAAAGAACTTAAAGGATTCGATTCAATTCTACTTGGTGCAATCGGACATCCTGATGTAAAGCCAGGGGTCTTGGAGAGGGGAATACTTCTCAAACTCCGTTTTGATCTCGACCTCTATATTAATCTCAGGCCGGTAAAACTCTATCCTGGAGTAGATACACCAATAAAAGATAAGGGTCCTGAAGACATAGACTTTGTCGTCGTAAGGGAAAATACTGAAGGGCTCTATACAGGTGCAGGAGGATCCCTGAGTAAAGGTACGAAAGATGAGGTTGCAATTCAGGAGTCTATAAATACAAGAAGGGGTGTTGAGAGATGTATAAGGTATGCCTTATAATACTGCAGGAATAGGAATAAGGATAAAAAACTTGCCCTCTGCGGAAAGACTAATGTCCTCACCTTTGCCTGGGATCTATGGGAAAGGACATTCTACGAAGTATCAAAGGAATATCCTGACATAAAGACAGACTATGCCCATGTTGATGCAATAACTATGTGGATGGTCAAAAACCCGGAGTGGTTTGATGTGATCGTTACGGATAATATGTTCGGAGATATAATCACAGATCTGGGTGCAATGATACAGGGAGGAATGGGTATAGCTGCAGGAGGAAATATAAACCCGAAAGGTCTCTCTATGTTTGAGCCTATCGGCGGCTCTGCACCAAAGTATACAGGCAAGAATATGATAAATCCTATGGCTGCTATCTGCGCCGGAGGGATGATGCTTGAGCATTTAGGAGAAGACGATTCTTCAAGGCTCCTTGAACGAGCTGTCATTGAAGTAACCACAAAACACATTAAGAGTCTCTCTGCGGGCAAGATGGGGTATACGACATCAGAGGTTGGGGATTTGGTGGCAAAATATGTGACTACCTTACAGTGAAATATATATAAACAGAAAACCTAATTGTCCCCTCTCCCTTGATGGGAGAGGGTTGGGGTGAGGGTGAAGGTTTACCATAATGTTTCCCCTCCCCTTCATCCCCTCCCACCAGGGGAGGGGAAATTTGATTAAAGAGGTGTTTGCATGTTAGCGAAAAAAGATACATATGTGGTAGCCATTGCAGGCGCTACCGGTGTTGTCGGAAACGAAATGGTCGAAATCCTTGAAGAGAGGAATTTCCCTGTTGAGAGGATAGTCCTCCTCGCTTCTGAGAGATCTGAGGGTAAGACGCTTTCCTTCAAAGGAAAAGAGATACCGGTAAATATCCTTAATAAGGATTCTTTTAACGGTGTGGATATTGCCCTTTTTTCTGCAGGTGCATTGAGGAGCCTTGAATTTGCCCCTATCTCTGCCAAGTCCGGTGCTGTTGTTATAGATAATTCAAGCGCCTTCAGGATGGATCCAGAAGTGCCTCTCGTTGTCCCTGAGGTAAATCCCCAAGCAATAAAAAGACATAAAGGTATAATAGCAAATCCAAACTGCTCTACCATCCAGATGGTCGTAGCGCTTAAGCCTATACACGATGCAGCAAGGATAAGGAGGATAGTAGTTACGACCTTTCAATCCACCTCTGGTACGGGCAAGAAGGCAATGGATGAGCTTCTGGAACAGACAAAGGCACTTCTAAACTTTCAGGAGGTGCTATGCAAAGTCTATCCCCATCAGATAGCCTTTAACTGTCTCCCCCATATAGATGTCTTCCTCGATAACGGTTATACAAAGGAAGAAATGAAGATGGTAAATGAGACGAGGAAGATTATGGAGGATGACTTTATAAAGATTACAGCTACGACTGTAAGGGTCCCCGTCTTCAGGGGCCATTCTGAATCTGTAAATATAGAAACTGAAAAGAAACTTACACCTAATGAAGCAAGGGCTATCCTTTCTACGGCACCAGGTGTCATTGTATACGATGACCCATCGAGGAATATCTATCCTCTTCCCGTAGATGTTTCCGGAAAAGATGAGGTATATGTTGGAAGAATCAGGGAGGATGAATCCATCCCTAATGGTCTCAATCTATGGATCGTGAGCGACAATCTCAGGAAAGGTGCTGCCCTGAATGCCATCCAGATAGCGGAATATCTGATAAGGGAAGGAGCTTGAAAATAGGTCTGAAATAAGAGATGCCGAAACAAGTTCGGCATGACTGTAATCGTTCCTCTAATATGTCATTCTGAACTTGTTTCAGAATCTATGCATCATGCAATCATTTATTGAAAATCTCGATCTCCCAAAGATACTAGAGAAGGCCTTGGAGAATGGTGGCGACTATGCCGATATCTTTATAGAGGTAAGCCAGCCAACATCTGTAACCCTTGAGGACAACAAAATCGAACGGTTTGTATCAGGAAAGGATATGGGTGCAGGCGTAAGGGTTATATTCGGCGAGAAGACCGCCTATGCCTATAGTAATGAGATATCAGAAAAGAGCCTTCTTGAATTGGCAAGCGTTGTAAACAAGGCTGTAAACCCCGTTAGAGGTAAAACCTCTAACGGGGTAAAGGGATATAAAAGGAATGCGGTTTTCAACCTGAGAAAGAAGAACCCCAAGACTGATTTTAAAATTGAACGATACCCCCTCGATATCGATACTGATAAAAAGGCAGAAATAGCTATAAGGGCAAACAGAGTTGCGAGAGCGATCGATAAAAGGGTAAGGCAGGTAATTGCAACATATGGTGACCGGATACAGCAGGTCTGGATAGCGAATTCAGAAGGTGATCTTGTTGAAGATTTGAGAGTCTATACACTTGCCACCGTTCATGTAGTTACAGCAGATGGTGATATAATCCAGACAGGATATGAACCTATAGGCGGATTGATAGGATTTGAGATCTTTGATTCTTTTCCCATAGAAAATGTTGCCGAGATCGCAACAAAAAGAGCATTAATGATGCTCGAAGCGAAAAGGGCACCCGGTGGACTCATGCCTGTTGTTATCTCATCTGATGCCGGTGGCACAATGATACACGAGGCTATCGGTCATGGTCTTGAGGCAGATCTTGCACAACAGGGATTATCTGTTTACTCAAATAAAATTGGAGAAACAATCGCCTCCTCTATGATAACAGTTGTAGACGATGCCACACTTCCTAATAAAAGAGGTTCCTTCAGATTTGATGATGAGGGTGTTGAGTCAGAAAGAACAGTTCTCGTCAAAAATGGCGTTTTAAAAAACTATATGTATGACCGTTTAACCGCAATGAAGGATGGGAAGAGGTCTACAGGAAACGGCAGGAGAGAATCCTATCATAAAAGACCTATACCGAGAATGACCAATACCCTAATTGAGCCGGGTGAGAAAGAACCATCTGAGATCCTCAGATCGGTAGATAAAGGGCTCTTTGTAAAAAAGATGGGTGGCGGGCAGGTAAATACTGTCAATGGAGACTTTGTCTTCGAGGTGAATGAGTGTTACTTGATTGAGAATGGCAAAATTGGAGACCCTGTGAGAGGCGCAACCCTTACTGGAAATGGCCCTAAGATACTAAAGATGATAGATATGATAGGAAATGATTTGGGTTTCTCTATCGGTACCTGTGGAAAAGACGGTCAGGGCGTCCCCGTATCAGACGCGATGCCTACTCTCAGAATTCCGGAGATAATAGTAGGGGGAAAGGTGTAGCAGGAAGTTTCTTTAAAAATTCCTGTTATTATTGCAGTCTATTGCGTATGTCTCACCAGCAACCCTTGTATTGTCCACACCTGTTGCTGTTGCCCGAAAACAAGGTGTTTGCGCTCCCCCTGCTAAATCGACATTCTGTTCTACTCTATAACTGAAATTTGCTCCAGTTCCTGGCCGAAACCCAGGCAATCTATTTGGCAGTGCATTGGTTTGTATTGCGGTAACGTTTGCATCACGAATAGCTGCCGTACTCCCCGCAACAGTACCCATTCCGGTTGTATATACGCCGTTCTCTGAAATAAACTGCTCCTCAAGAAGTCTCAAGTTCTCGAGGTTAGTAAATGCTTCCTGTCTTGCAGCATTTTTCTGTTGCCCTATATATGCAGGTATAGCAATTGCAGCGAGGATAGAAATAATTGCAACTACTATAATCAACTCCGTAAGAGTAAAGCCTCTTTTATCCATAACATTAAGTTTTAAAGGCCCGTGGTTTTCACGGGCCTTTAATTACGCTACTCAGAACTTATGGTCTTTGAAGTAATCACACCGCCATCTGTGGCAGTAATTACAGTTCCTCTATCTTTCGACACCACATATAGAGCTGTAATTGTAGCACCTTGTCCTGGCGTGTAACATAAAGTAACCCTGCCATTTAACGCTGCTGTTGTACACGCAACCAAAGTAGGCTGTACACCGCCGTCAGCCCACAGGGTAACAGTAGCATCCCACGGAGATGCATTTGTTGCTAATGGATGTGCTGTTATCCATTGAGTAACAAGACCAGCAGTTGCTAACGCAGTGTTTGTCAAATCCGTACCTACTACAACTTGTCCAGAGCCATCAGTATCTACTTCTGTTAGCGTACCCTGAGGGGTCCCTGACTTCTTTATAGAATTCATCCATGCCTGTAATTCTGGCTCATTAGCTGATGCTGCTCTTGTAACCGCACCTCTTCTGCCTCTATCCTGCATACCGATGTATCCAGGTATCGCTATTGCGGCGAGAATACCGATGATGGCTATGACAATCAGCAGCTCTATGAGGGTAAAACCTTTTTGTTCCTTTAAGTTATAAATTGCCTTATACATCTTTCCTCCTTTCTGATTTTTTAAAGTTTGAATCCTTGGCAACCCTTTTCACCAACTATACTTAATACTGCCCTTTATCTTAATACTGCATTCTATCTTTTGCATCACCTCCTCATATTTGCATCAAGTGGATAGTAGCTAATGTTTTTTAACTTAAATAAAAAGCATATTTCGTGCCAAATCTAAAGAAGTGGATGTTATTGACAGGCAGTAGTGGTGAAATAAAAAAAGAATGTGTAATCAAATAGTTATGATATCCCTATTTGAACATCTAAATACTATAATACTTTTCCATCTCAATTTTCTCTGTATATTACTTAACCTCTTACAAAATATGTCATTATATTGACGAATTTTGTCAATTAATCCCATATTTCTTAAGTCTATGCCTTAAGGAGCGAAAACTGATTCTGAGAAGGCGTGCTGCTTCAGTCTTGATACCTTTCGATTTATCGAGGGCATTAAGCAAAAGATTCTTTTCTATGTCCTTAACAAGTCCATCAAGGTCTACTCCTTCATCAGGAACATCATATGGAATCATCTCGTTTACAGGTGCAGGAATTCTTATTTCTCTTGGTATATCATCTATCAGGATTGTATCTCTATCGGTTAAAGCGACTACCCTTGTTATGGTATTTTCAAGTTCTCTAACATTTCCCTTCCAGGGACAGTTTACCAATATGTCCAATGCCTCAGAGGATGTTTTCTTGGCATTCCCTTTAGAATATTTAGTTAAAAAATATTCTACTAGAAGGGGTATATCTTCTCTGCGCTCCCTTAATGGTGGAAGATGGATAGGAAGGACATTAAGTCTGTAGAATAGATCCTCTCTGAATTCACCTTCTTTGACCGCATCCATGAGTTCTCTATTTGTTGCTGCGATAACCCTTATATCTACATTTATATCGGATGTACCCCCTACCCTCTTGAAGCTATGGTCTTCCAGCACCCTCAGGAGTTTTACCTGCAGATTTTGAGAGGTCTCACTTATCTCATCAAGGAATATAGTACCTCCGTTAGCAACCTCAAAAAGCCCTTCTTTATTCGAGATAGCACCTGTAAAAGAACCCTTCATATGGCCGAAGAGCTCACTCTCGAGAAGGTTTTCAGGAAGGGCACCACAGTTTACAGTTACAAAGGGTCTATCCTTCCTGGGACTCAGGTTATGTATTGCCCTCGCAACAAGTTCCTTTCCTGTACCGCTTTCTCCTGTTATCATAACATTACTCATAGTAGATGCAATCTTCTGAATCATGGTAAAAACCTTCTGCATAGCAGGGCTTCTGCCTATGATGCTTTCGAACCCATATTTCGATTCTATCTCTCTTTTGAGAAGTACATACTGTTCCGTAAGTACCTTTTTTTCTAATGCCTTATTTATAGTATGTCTTAATTCATTTATATTGAAGGGTTTGGTTAAATAATCATAGGCACCTTCCTTAAAAGTCTCAATGGCAGTCTCTATTGTGCCAAAGGCGGTAATCATTATCACTACTGTATCAGGGGATAATTCCTTTGAGGTCTTAAGAACAGAAATGCCATCTGCCCCTGGCATCTTCAGATCAGTAATAATGATATCAAAGATCTCTCTTTTTAGAGCATCGATAGCGATCTTCCCATTCTCGCAGAGCGTAACATCATGGCCGTCCTCTTCGAGAGCTATCGACAGTACCTCTCTTAGGTTCTTTTCGTCTTCAGCAACAAGAATCTTTGCCATAATCTGCTATAAACTAATAACTGTCTGCTGTCTGCTGTCTACTGGCAGATATACCCTGATGGTCGTCCCCTTACCTACCTCGCTGTCAACCTTGATTCTGCCCTTATGTTCTTCTATAATCCTGTAGGCTATAGCCAGTCCAAGACCAGAGCCTATTTCTTTTGTCGAATAAAAAGGGTAAAAAATAAAATCGAGATTTTCTTTTTCTATCCCCACCCCAGTATCCCTAAAGGTAATCTCAATAATATTTGGGTCTTCAGTCATGATTTTCGAACTTATCATAAGTTCCCCTCCCTTCGGCATCGCATGGACTGCATTTATGGATAGATTCCAGAAAACCTGTTTCATTTGGTTAGGATCCACAAAGGCCTCAATCTCAATACGATTCGATTCCGACTTTCCATTGTTTATGGTCTCTCCATCACGAGTAAGAAAATAATTTATCTTTACTCCATCATGGAATTCTTTACTATTTTTCAATAGCAATATTGTATCAATTATAAGTTTGTTAATGCCGCATAACTCAACAGATAGGGGTCTGGGTCTTGCATATTTCAAAAAATCTTCCACAATTAGATTGAGTCTATCTGTTTCCCTCAGGGCTATCTCGATAAGTCGAATATTTCTCTCCGTAGGGTTCAGGTTCTCTCTAAGAACCTGAATAGAACCACTTAAAGATGCTAAAGGATTTCTTATCTCGTGTGCCATCCATGATGAAAGTTCCCCTATGGCAGCCATCTTTTCTTTCTTCTCTACCTCTTTTTCTAATTCCTTTATCTTTGTAAGATCCTGAAAGATCCCAATAAACCCCGATATTACATCATTTCTGTCTTTAAGCGGTGAAAGTCTTATTCCGAGTATAAGTTTTTTCCCGTCTCTTCTTAAAAACTCTTCTTCATAACGGAACGTTTGTATTCTGGGTGCTGGGTCTTTAGTATTGTTATGGATCTGATTCAGGATTATACTCATTCCATCCGATGAGAATATGGATGAAATTTCCTTACCTCTTACCTCTTCGATATCCCAGCCTGTAATATCTTATGCTGTCTTGTTAATAAATGTTATTCTTCCATATATATCCGTAGTGAAAAGTCCGCTTGTCAAAGACTTAATCACATTGTCGCTGAATGCCCTTAGATCAAGCAGGTCTGCATCCCTTTCTTTAAGCTTCTCGCCTGTCTTTTTAAGTCTTTCGGATAAGGTTCCGCTCAGGTAGGATACGGAATAGAAGGCTGTTATATATATAAAAAGATTATAGAGATAATCTATCTCGACGAGATGTCTATCAGTGGTAATTGGAAGGATACCGTAAAACTGGAGTACCAGAACACCGCCGTATAGAATACTACTTAAAGAGGCGATAAGGAGACCTCCCCTGGAATAGAGGATGATACTCCCTGCTATTATGATAAGAAGATACGTAAAAGGGAACCAACTCTCAATCCCACCCGTAATATATACGACTCCTGTGGCCATAAGAACATCAAGGGAAAGCTGAATTTCTGCCAATAACCTCAGCCTCTTAAGTCTATTAATCAGTATTGCGTAAAAGATGGAAAGGAGATAAGTTATCGCAATTATCAGATATAAAAAAGAGGGATAAGGAAATGCCCTGAACCCAAGTTCGAGGGTTGCTGAGGAGCCCAATAAGATCGTTACAAGTATAATCCTGATGATCATCAGCCACTTTAACCGCTGGCCGATTTCATCAAGAGGGAATTCGTTTTTTGTGGGCATTACTATTAATTTGTATTCTTATGATGAGATT
>JACRGW010000132.1 GCA_016212195.1 Nitrospirota bacterium | reverse complement strand
GGAAGTGAGGGCACAAACAACAACTGTATTAATCCTGCTCTTATTGAAGATATTATTTTGTATAACAATATATGGATGTCTATAGCCGGGTTCGGAGCCTTTTGGTATGTCTAAATCGACCCAGAAAATATCGCCTTGTTTAATAGTCAATATTTCTCCTTTAAAACCACACTTGCATAATACTTCTTGCTCTTTCTTCTTAGAGTTTTTTCTTCTTGAGATTCAACACCCGAATAGGCTTTATTAATGGCGTCCAGAAGTTTTCTGGATTCTAGTTTTTCAAGGAAATTTTTGACCGCAATAACAAAAACTTCACTTCTTGAGTAATTGTGTTCTTTGGCAAACTTTTCTACTTCTCTGAATATATTATCTGGGATTGATATTGCTGTTTTCATACTCAAAAGATAACATAAGGTTATACCGATGTCAATACTTATTTCAACCCTTTAAAGCCAATTTAGAAATGTCCTGTTTTATGTTATTGCCTCAATTCAGGTGTCATTCCCGCTTGTCGGGAATCTTTCTTTATGATTCTTGCCAAGCAGGAAGGATGCTGGACAAGGCCACAGATAGAGCTTAAAGGAGAAGAAAGGTTGAAGAATGTGAAGGGGGCATTTAAGGTAAAGGATCCGAAGGATATAGAGGGTAAATCACTCCTCCTTATAGACGATGTTTATACAACAGGGGCAACGGTGAGGGAGTGTTCAAAGGTTCTTAAAAGAGCAGGGGCAGAGAAGGTCTATGTCCTGACTCTGGCAAGGGTGATTTAGGCCATTCAGAATATTAAGAGACAGTCCTGAAATTTTTTCAAAAGCAGTGGGTTACCTCTGATCCTCAGTTTGCGGCTTAAAATTGCCCTGAATAGTGATATCTCTTTATTCAGGAATCTTATCCAACTTTCTGAATCAGCATACACAATCAAATCCGTCTTATCGGTGTTCCCTTCAAGTATATCAACTTTCTCTCCATCTATAATTACAGTTGCTGTCACTTCCTCTTTTCCGGTGAACATAAACCGGATAGCCATACGAACGCCTTTAGCCTTTTCAGGATTAAAGGCTAATCTGACTCCAAGTAAAAAATTTGAAACCGCTGTGGGTCTGATTGGGGTACGTACATAACGTGCCTCCTTGTTCGGATTTTGCTTAACCACTGTTTCTGCACGTGATCCGGCAAGTACATAAACGGGCTCTTTTTTATTAATCAGGGTATTTACTGTTTTCTCGATATATTCATCTTTCTGTTTGATATATTTGCCTTTGACATTATTGCCAGCAGGACAGACAGCCATGCAGTAGGAGCACTTGTAACCGTACCCGAAGGTAAGTGTCTGCCATATTGATATTGTTTCACTGTCACGAAACCTTGAACGGTATGACCCTACAGTCCTTGCCGAGACCATCTGTTCTACCCAATCCTGAAAGCCGGACAGGGCTTCACGATAGGAGTGGGTAAAACATGCCATAAAGTCAAACTTGTCGTCTTTACTGATTGCACCTACAGGACAGACATGGATGCATAGGTCGCATTTAATACATGGGTTATTTTTAAGTGGTTGACCGTAGCTATCTATCTCAACATCTATTAACATAGTGGTCAGTACCAGAAAATTACCGTATTCAGGATGAATTATAAGTCGGTTTAATCCCATATGACCAAGGCCTGCTTCAATCGCAATGAGTTTATGGCTAATATCCCAGATCTTACCTGGCCAGCGGTTTAAGTCTGAAGGAAAGGCATAGGTTGTATATATGCCACGAATACCAAGTGAGTTCAATCTGCGGAGTATTTTCCTGCATATATCAGAGAGTTCATCGCAGGCCCTGCGAAACTCTTCATTCGCTATATTTTCGGACTGACTCTGTACTGATTCACGGTTCAGGGCCTTAATGACAGAGACGACAGTCCTTGTTTCCGGATAAACCCTGAGGATGTCTTTGAGTTCCTGTGATAGTTCCTTCCTCCCGACTTCTACAAAACCAATGTCACCGGCCCCTTCTTTGAGAAAGATATCTCTGAGTTCATCAGCAGAGAACTTCATTACTCCTCACCCAATCCTACTTTCCAATTTTTCTGATCTCCCCTGGTTTGAATCTACCCTTCTCTGTTATTATAGCAGTAATATACCTTGCAGGGGTTACATCGAAGGCGGGGTTCATGACCTTAACACCATGAGGGGCTATCTGGAGTTTACCCATTATATGGGTCACCTCATTTTGCGATCTTTCTTCAATAGGGATTAATTCTCCTGAAGGTGTATTAAGGTCTATCGTTGATGTCGGGGCAGCTACATAGAAGGGTATCTTATGTTCCTTGCATAGTACCGCTACAGAATATGTCCCTATCTTATTGGCGACATCCCCATTCCTCGCAACCCTGTCAGCACCGACTATTGCGATATCTATAATACCTTTTTTCATAAAGGCACCGGCCATATTATCCGTAATAAGGGTAACATCAACCCCTGCCTCCATAAGCTCCCATGCAGTAAGCCTTGCACCCTGAAGAATAGGTCTTGTCTCATCGGCAAAGACCTTAACCCTTTTCCCCTGTTCTATCGCAACGAAGATGGGTGCTGTTGCAGTGCCATAACCTCCTGTTGCAAGTGCCCCTGCATTACAGTGGGTGAGGATCGTATCTCCGTCCTTTATAAAATCTGCCCCATGCCTTCCTATAGCCTTATTAACTTTGATATCCTCTTCAAGGACATTTATTGACTCTTTAATTAAAAGCTCCTTCAGTTCTTCAATACCTTTCTCTCTATTGTTCTTCATAAAATTTAACATCCTTTCTATTGCCCAGAAGAGGTTTACTGCAGTTGGTCTCTGTTTAGCTAAATGATTACCGATAGATTCTAAAACTTTATAGAAGGATTCAAAATTTCCTCCTTCAATCT
>JACRGW010000131.1 GCA_016212195.1 Nitrospirota bacterium | reverse complement strand
TAAGGAAAGAACTCCTGGAGGTAAGTGCAAATTTCGAATTAGAGGAAAAATATCTTGAGGCACAGAGGATAAGCCAGAGGACTATGTTTGATATTGAGATGATGAAGGAGGTGGGCTACTGCCACGGCATTGAAAATTATTCAAGACACCTCACAGGGAGAATGTCGGGAGAGCCTCCACCAACACTGTTAGATTATTTTCCTGAGGATTTCCTGCTCTTTATTGATGAAAGCCACGCTACAATCCCGCAAATCAGGGGTATGTATGAAGGGGACAGGTCAAGAAAAAGCACCCTTGTGCAATACGGCTTTAGACTCCCCTCTGCGCTGGATAACAGACCCCTAAATTTTAAGGAGTTTGAAGGCAGGGTTAATCAGGCGGTATATGTATCCGCCACACCTGCATCCTATGAGATAGAAAAGGGGAATGGAGTGGTTGTTGAGCAGGTGGTCAGACCAACGGGACTTACTGACCCAAAAATTACTGTGAGACCTGTAAAAGGGCAGGTGGATGACCTCTTGCATGAGGTAAGACTGAGGGCAGAGAGGGGCGAGAGGGCGCTGGTAACAACCCTTACAAAGAGATTTGCAGAAGACCTGACAGAGTATTATCAGGACCTGGGGGTAAGGGTCAGGTATCTCCATTCCGATATAGAAACGCTGGAGAGGGTCAGGATAATAAGAGAATTAAGGCTCGGTGAATTTGATGTTTTGATAGGCATAAATCTCTTGAGAGAGGGGCTCGATATACCGGAGGTCTCTTTAGTTGCAATACTCGATGCTGATAAAGAAGGTTTCTTGAGGTCGGAGGTTTCACTTATCCAGACCAGTGGAAGGGCTGCGAGGAATGTTGCAGGAGAGGTCATAATGTATGCGGATACTATTACAGGCTCGATGCAAAGGGCAATCGACGAGATGAATCGCAGGAGAAAGATACAGCAGGAATACAACAAAAAGAACGGAATAACCCCGGAGTCAATAAAAAAGCATATACACGAAGTGATGGGGAGCATCTATGAGGCGGATTATTATACAGTTCCGGCAGTAGCCGAGAAGGGTGCGGAATATCTGCCAAAGGATGAAGTAAAAAAGATAATCGAGGCTCTGGAAAAAGAGATGAAAGATGCTGCAAAAAACCTTGAGTTTGAGAAGGCAGCAAAGCTGAGGGACCAGATTAATGAGCTTAAAAAATAAAGGATGAATAAATGAGAAAATAGTTGCCGCTTTCCTGACCGCTATCGTATAATTTATTGACATTTTATACGATAGTATCGTATACTTTACCCGGTATGGAAGAGATATTATATCGTTACAATCCATGGTGGGAAGAAGGATATACACTGCCGGACATCGTTTCAAGGCCATCTATTATCGGATTAATGAAAGGTCATCTGGCTTCACGGCATATCGTTTTTCTTACGGGTTTAAGAAGGGTTGGAAAGACTACACTATTAAGGCTGTTCATAAAACATCTCCTTGGAAGAGAAGGAATTAATAAAAGATATATCTTTTACATCAGCCTCGACGATTATCTGCTTGCAAAAAGGACAATACTTGAAATTGTCGAAGAATACAGAAAAATTCACAGAATCCCTTTCAGTGAGAAGATATTCCTTTTCCTGGACGAGATTACTTATCAGGAAAATTATGAGGTGCAGCTCAAGAACCTCTACGACAGTCAGAATACCAAAATTTATGCATCTTCTTCCAGCGCATCTATCCTTAGAAGTAAAAAGCCTTATCTCACCGGCAGGAGCACCGTTATCGAAGTCCTCCCATTAAATTTTGAGGAGTTTCTTGAATTTAAAAAGATAAGGATTGGAAAAAGCGACAGCCATTTACTTGAAGGATATTTTGAAGATTATCTCAGCATCGGGGGCTTGCCTGAATATGTTTTAAGGGGAGATATAGAGTATTTGAAAGAATTGGTGGACGATATTATTTACAAAGACATTGCAGCCTTTTATAACATACGGGCAACCCATATTTTAAAGGATTTCTTTCTGCTGCTGATGGAAAGGGCAGGCAAATCGGTCAGTAT
>JACRGW010000130.1 GCA_016212195.1 Nitrospirota bacterium | reverse complement strand
CGTATCTGAATAACATGACTCGCTCAGAACTGTGCACAATACTTGCTGCAGGAATGTCAACAACAGCATCAAGCGTCCTCGCAGTATATGTATTTATCCTCAGACCTACATTTCCTACAATAGCAGGACATCTTGTCTCTGCGTCAATACTTTCTGCGATATCAGCAATAGTTATGTCAAAGCTCATTATGCCTGAGACAGAGAAACCCGAAACACTGGGGATTGATGTAAAACCTCATTACGAAAAAGAATCAACGATTATAGAGGCGATTATAAATGGTGCAAACGAAGGGGTTAAAATGGTAATAGGGATAATGGCGCTACTTTTAGCCTTTCTTGGACTTGTAGCCCTGATAGATTTCTTTTTTAAAGGTGTAGGGTTAAATATAAATAAACTTTTAGATATTCATGTTGACTGGTCATTAGAGGGTCTTATGGGATATATTTTTTATCCTTTTACACTCCTTATCGGGGTCCCTTTATCAGATGCTTTTGAGATATCAAAGATTATAGGTGAAAGGGTTATTCTTACTGAGGTAAAGTCCTATCAGGACCTCGCAACCCTCCTTTCTTCAGGTATCCTGAAAGAGCCCAGATCCGCCATCCTTGCCGCATACGCACTTAATGGATTTGCACATGTTGCATCACTAGCCATATTTGTTGGTGGAACTGCTGCCCTTGTACCAAAGAGAACCAAAGACCTCTCAATAGTTGGCTTGAGGGCACTCCTTGCAGCAACCCTTGCCTCCCTCATGACGGCAGCGGTTGCAGGGGTATTCTACAGAGGAGGGTCTATTCTTCTTTAGAAATGCAAACCTGTCTCCTGCCTATTGATAACCTTGACTAAGGGATAAAAAAGGGATATTTTATATGTATGGAAAAGGTGAGGATACATCTTCTGATATCAGGTTATGTACAGGGTGTATTTTTCAGGGCAAATACTCAGGAAAAGGCTTCAGGGCTTGGTCTACGAGGATGGGTAAGAAATAGATATGATGGAACAGTTGAAGCGGTCTTTGAAGGGGAAAGAGGAAAGATAGAAGATATGATAAAATGGTGCCATAAAGGACCTCCAGGCTCAAAGGTTAATAATGTATCAATTGACTGGGAAGACTATAAAGGGGAGTTTGAAGATTTTAATATAATATATGGATGATTTAAAAAAGCATTAATTTGTAAATGGGTCTTACTGCTAAAAAAGAAAAATTATCTAAATTTTAATTGAGGTCAACATTTTATGATTAAAGAGATTCCGATAAAGTCGATGGCAAGAACTGAATTTATTGATATTACAGATAATGTACAGAACGCCATTAATGAGCTCAATATTAAGAAAGGGGTCTGTTATCTCTTTGTTCCACATAGCACAGCAGGAATAACAATCAATGAAGGGGCAGACCCGAGTGTGAAAAAGGATATAGAGGAACAACTTATGAAACTTGTTCCCTTTGATGGAAGTTACCACCATAGCGAAGGGAATTCGGCTGCCCATATCAAGGCGTCCCTTCTTGGGTTTTCAACATTCATCTTCATAGAAGAGGGGAGGCTCCGTCTTGGGACATGGCAATCAATATATTTCTGTGAATTCGATGGCCCGAGAAATAGAAGGGTCAGTCTTAAGGTGATAAGGGAAGAGTGAAACTAAAATCCTCATCAGAATTTATAGGAACATCTCTTGAAGAATCACTTGAAGAAAAGGAAAGGGAGATAGCTGTCCTTAAAGAGGAGCTCAGAAGGATAAGGGAGAGACTCAGAAATGGTATTGTACCAGTAGAGGAGATGCTGAAAAGAAGGGGAATGGTCATCTTTAAAAAGGAGGTGAAGGATGACACCCTCGTCCCGTCAGATGCCCATGAAGAAGGCTTTTATGAAAAACTGAAGAGATATTCCTTTCGACTTTTTCTCAGGGATCTTATAAAATATCAGCATGGATTTAATGTTAAAGACCTTATCCATTACTCTACCGAAGAGGTTACTAAAGAATACCTTGATTACTGTATCAAATGCGGAATAGTGATTGTTTTAGAAGAAGGTGGGTTTTCACTATCCAGGGTACCTATAAAGAGTTTTGGAAGCACCCTTGAGTGGTTTATCTCTAAAATATTAGAGAAGGAGTTTGTTGCATCAACGAAATGGGGAGTGAGGTTTAAGGATACTGTTAAAGGAGGGGATTACGATCTGATTGCAAATATAGAAGGGAAGATCCTTTATATGGAGATCAAGTCCTCTCCTCCAAAACAGATTTATGATACAGAAATAAGGACTTTCCTTGACCGCATAGATGAGATATATTCTGATATATCAATATTTTTTATGGATACGGAACTGAGGATGAAAGATAAGATCGTCCCTATGTTTGATATTGAATTTCAAAATAGATATGGGATGAAGAGACCTGAGATCCAGAGAATGGAGAGGGAACTCTTCAGTATTCAGGACAGGATCTTTATACTGAACAGCAAGGATAATATAGTAACAAACATTGGGACAGCATTGAATTGGTATTTCAGAAAGAGAGATTAAAATGGCTGCAAAAAAGGATGTATGTGCTGTATGTGCCTGGAGAGGTACCTGTAACAAGAAATATACGGTAAGCGGAAAAGGGATAAGATGCATTGATTTTGTAAGAGATGTAGCCCTCGGACCAGAAGAAGAACCTGAGAGAGAAGAGATCTCTTTTAAAAAAAGATCTGAGGAGGAAGAAGAAAATTATTGAATAATGTTAAGAAAAACATTTTTAATTTTAAGGATAACCTTTCTTTTAGTTTCAGCTATCGGATGAAATCAGGAATAATAAAAAGGAATACCCTACAAGGAATTTGAGAGGGAATGTATTAAATCCATTGAGGGATAGTGTTAATGAGAAAGATATACCTCGACAATAACGCCACGACACCAATCCATCCTGAGGTTATTAAGGAAATGGGAAATGACTTAGAGATTACTTATGGAAACCCCTCAACCTTATACAGCATCGGAAAAGAGGCAAAGGCTAAATTGGAAGAGGCGAGGGGACGGGTTGCCAATATTATAGGGGCTAAGTCAGAGGAGATAGTCTTCACAAGTGGTGGAACAGAGGCGAATAATCTTGCGATCTTCGGCATCTGTAAGGCATATAGGAATAAGGGTAATCATATAATAACCTCAAAGATAGAACATGACTCTGTACTGAATACCTGTAAGGCCTTAGAGAGGGATGGTTTTGACATTGCCTATCTCCCTGTCGATTCTTATGGTATGGTTGACCCAGAGGAATTAAAGAAGGCAATAAGACCTGATACAATAATCATTTCTATTATGCATTCTAATAACGAGACAGGTACTATTCAACCTGTTAGTGATATGGCAAGGATCGCTAAGGATAGAGGTATTCCTTTTCATACAGATGCTGTCCAGAGTATAGGGAAGATAAAAGTTAATGTAGAAGATCTTGGGGTAAACCTTCTGTCTATCGCCTCACATAAAATATATGGTCCAAAAGGGATAGGTGCTTTATATATCAGAAAGGGTACAAGAATACAGCCTATTCTCTTCGGAGGTCATCAGGAGAAAGGTTACAGGCCTGGAACCGAGAATGTGCCTGGTATCGTTGGTTTTGGTAAGGCGGCTGAGATAGCAGATAAAAACATTGAGACTGAAAGGCTTGCCCGTCTCAGGGACCGGCTTTATAATTCTCTGAAAGAGAAGATCGAGAGGATAAGGCTTAACGGACATCCTACCAGAAGGCTTCCAAATACACTTAATGTATCGATCGAGTTTGTAGAAGTAGAAGGCATGATTCTGGCGCTCGATGACCTCGGCATTTCTGTAGGTACAGGTTCTGCCTGTGCAACGGATACATTAGAACCTTCCCATGTCCTCGCAGCAATGGGTGTGCCTCCACAACTCGCTCATAGTACCCTGAGGTTTTCACTCGGAATGGACAATACCGATGAAGATATAGACTATCTTATTGAGATATTCCCCGGTGTAATAGAGAGGCTGAGAAGTTTTTCACCACTTTATTAAGGAATACCTGAGAAAAAAGTCTGCTGGTTAATAACAAGAAAATGAGACAGGCATACCGTTCTTCTGGTTCTTATGGTTACATAAAGGGAGTACACCATGTACAGTGAAAAGGTAATGGATCATTTCAGGAATCCGAGGAATATGGGTGAAATGGAAAACCCTGATGGGATAGGAAGGGTAGGGAACCCGGTATGCGGGGATGTGATGGATCTCTATATAAAGGTTAAGAATAATATCATTATTGATGCCAAGTTTCAGACCTTTGGTTGTGGTGCGGCTATTGCTGCAAGCTCTATGGTTACAGAACTGGTAAAAGGAAAAAGTATAGATGAATCCCTCGAGATATCTAATAAGGCAGTAGCGGATGCCTTGGGATAGTTGCCACCAGTTAAAATCCATTGTTCTGTACTTGCCGAGGATGCCTTAAAGTCAGCTATTGAGGATTACAGGAAAAAGATCGGTTGACACAAAGATCGTTTATGGTATAGTTTAGATTGTAGATTCTTATAAAGATCGAAAATATAAAATCCTAGGGGGAGTAAAAATTGTCTGGACATTCAAAGTGGGCAACCACTAAACATAAAAAAGCTGCCGTTGATGCCAAGAAAGGGAAAATATTCAGTAAACTGAGTAAAGAACTTACTGTAGCAGCGAGAATAGGAGGTGGAGATCCTGCAAGTAACCCGAGACTCAGGTTGGTAACGGAGAAGGCAAGAGAGGCCAATATGCCATTCGATAATATCAAGAGGGCTATCCAGAAAGGTACAGGTGAACTTCCAGGTGTATCATACGAAGAGACAGTATATGAAGGTTATGGACCTGGGGGTGTAGCAATCCTTATAGACATTATGACAGATAATAAGAACAGGACTGTGGCGGAATTAAGACATATTATAACGAAACATGGAGGGAAGCCCGGGGAATCAGGTTCTGTTTCGTGGATGTTTCATAAAAAGGGCTATATTCTTGTTGATAAGAAAAAAATGGATGAAGAGGCAATTATGGCGCTTGCCCTTGATGCAGGGGCAGAGGATGTAAAGTCTTCTGAGGAAGAGGAGAATTATGAGATTATAACTGATCCTCAGGATTTCGAAAAGGTAAAGAAGTTCCTGGAAGGTAAGATAGAAATTGCCCATGCAGAGATAACGATGCTTCCACAGAGCTATGTTAAACTCGACGGAAAAGATGCTGAACAGATGGCACGTCTGATAGAGGCCATCGAGGATCACGACGATGTTCAGAATGTCTATTCAAATTTTGATATCCCCGATGAGGCCATTGCGAAGGTCGGAAGGTAAGCGTAAAGAGAAATAATACTACCCCTCACCCTAACCCTCTCCCACAAGGGGAGAGGGAACTTATTTATCCCCTCCCTTGATGGGAGGGGATTTAGGGGAGGGTGAATTATAATGCATTTGAACTGATCAATGCGTATACTCGGTATAGACCCTGGAACTTTGAACTGTGGCTATGGGATAGTAGAAGAAGAGGATAGTCGCCTCTTCTATGTCACATCTGGAGGTATTAAGTCCTCTTCAAAGACCTCTTTACCAAAAAGGCTTAAGAAAATTTATGAAGGGATCGAGGAGGTCATTGAAAAACATAAGCCTGATGGAATGGCAATAGAAAATCTCTTCTTTGCAAAAAATGTCCATGCGGCTCTTAAATTGGGAGAGGCCAAAGGAGTAGCTATCCTCGCAGCTGCAAAGAGAGGCATACCTGTTTTTGAATATAGTCCCCTCGAGATCAAGAAATCGGTAGTTGGACATGGTTCTGCCGAGAAAAGACAGGTTCAAAATATGGTGAAGGTTCTTTTAGGACTTAAGTCCATTCCCCATCCTCCTGACCTGGCTGATGCCCTGGCATTAGCGATATGCCATATCCATGCCCACAGGATGAAGGAGATACAGAAGTAAATGATCGCCTCAATAGAGGGTAATCTCACATTCAAATCCCCAAACTATCTGATTATTGATGTCGGAGGAATTGGTTATCAGATCTTCGTACCCCTATCTTCTTTCTATTTCCTTCCAAATATTGGAGATTCTATAAGGCTTAATATATATACGCATCTTAAAGAGGATGCAATTCAGCTATACGGATTCTTCAGTAAAGAAGAAAAAGAAATATTTATTTCTCTGATAGGTGTTACAGGGATAGGACCGAAGCTTGCCATTAACATACTTTCAGGTATTTCTCCGTCTGATCTTGTGAAGGCGATCTCAGAGGGCAATCTGGTTACCCTAAATGCGATACCAGGTATAGGGAGAAAGACTGCAGAAAGATTGATCCTTGAATTAAAGGAAAAGATCGGTTCTCTAAGAGGACCTGAGGTCAGTGCAGAAGGGATAGATAATAATTATGATGATGCCCTTTCAGCGCTCGTGAATTTAGGTTATAAAAGGTCTCTCGCAGAGATGGCATTAAAACAATTCAGAACAGATTCAGGATTAAATTCCAAATCAGTCGAAGAGATGATAAAGGAAGCACTTAAGATTCTGCATAGAAAATGAAAGGTGAAAGGTTGGAGAATAAGGATTCAAGGGGTCGAGGATTAAAGATGTCGGGTGAGAGTAAAGATCTGAATCCTCAGATACTTGAAACCTCGAATCCTTCTGAGAGAGTTATAACATCAAAACCTAAAGATGAAGATCTCGGTTTTGAAATCAACCTTAGACCTGCCACTTTCGAAGAGTTTGTAGGGCAGGACAGGATAAAAGATAATCTAAGGGTTTTTATTCAGGCAACAAAACAGAGGAATGAGCCTCTTGATCATGTACTCTTTTGTGGACCTCCAGGGCTGGGCAAAACAACACTGGCTCATATCATAGCGAAAGAATTGGGTGTTAATATCAAGGCAACCTCAGGTCCAGTTCTTGAAAGGCCTGGAGACCTTGCAGCCAT
>JACRGW010000129.1 GCA_016212195.1 Nitrospirota bacterium | reverse complement strand
GCCAGGGGATAACATTTCGGTAACGGTAGACCTGATTATGCCCATAGCGATGGAGAAGGAGTTGAGGTTTGCGATAAGGGAAGGCGGAAGGACTGTAGGTGCAGGTGTTATCAGCGAGGTGATTGAGTAGATGAGAGACATTATTCTTCTAACATGTACAAGCTGTAAAAATAGAAATTATTCCACCAAAAAAAATAAGAAGAATACTCCGGATAAGCTTGAACTCAAGAAATATTGTAAGTTTTGTAGAGCCCATACGATACATAAGGAAACAAAGGTATAAAAGTCGTGATATGTTATGCGTAAAGCGTATAGGAAAAAGATTTTACTGATCACGTATTACGGATTACACATTACGGTAAATATAGGCCAGTAGCTCTAACGGATAGAGCACCGGACTCCAAATCCGGCTGTTGGGGGTTCGAATCCCTCCTGGCCTGCCATAGATTGAAGTAAGTAGAAAAATTATGAGATTTATAATTTCCTTGTTTAGAGGTTATATTGCAAAAGATTAAGGAATATTTAAAAGAAGTAAAGGTCGAACTGAAAAAGGTTGTATTCCCTTCAAAGGATGAAATAATAGGTTCGACATGGGTAGTGATATTTACGGTTATTTTGGTGTCTATCTTTCTTGGCATCGTTGATATCGGACTTTCAAGGTTGGTAAAGTTGGTTCTTATATAATATTTATGATCCCTATGGTTTTGAAGAATTAGTGTTATGGAAAAGAATTGGTACGCAGTTCATACTTATTCGGGTTTTGAAAAAAAAGTTAAGGATGCTATTGAAGAAAGGATCAAAAGTCTGGGACTTCAGGACAGGATATCTAAGATTCTTATTCCAACAGAAGAAGTAATAGAAATAAAAGGTGGTGAAAAAAAGGTCTCTACAAAAAAATTCTACCCTGGGTATATTTTAATAGAGATGGAGATGGATGATGATACTTGGCATCTCGTAAAGGGTACTCCTAAGGTTACAGGTTTTGTGGGGGGAGGAACATCTCCAGTGCCCCTTACAACTGAAGAACTGGAGACTATAGTAAAACAGATAGAAGTTGGCGCAACTCTTCCAAAGGTAAATGTCCAGTTTAGGAGGGGGGAGAATGTAAGAATTATCGACGGCCCTTTTACTAATTTCACAGGGATTATCGATGATATAAATCCTGATCATGGGAAATTAAGGGTTCTCGTAAGTATTTTTGGCAGAGAGACTCCTGTAGAGCTCGATTTTCTACAAGTGGAAAGGGTGAAGTAATTCTAAATAATGGAAGGAAGGACTTATGGCTAAAGAGGTTGTAACTAATGTAAAACTACAGATACCTGCTGGCAAAGCTAATCCTGCCCCTCCTGTAGGGCCAGCCCTTGGTCAGCATGGTGTGAATATCATGGAATTCTGTAAGGCCTTTAATGCCCAGACCCAGGGACAGGGGGAAACAGTAATACCTGTTGTTGTAACTATCTATACAGACAGATCGTTTACATTTATAACTAAAACACCACCTGCATCTGAGCTCTTGAAAAAGGCAGCAGGTATTATCAAAGGTTCAGGAACCCCTAACAAGGATAAGGTTGGGAAAGTATCGTCTGCCCAGATAAAGGAGATAGCTAAGACCAAATTACCTGACCTTAATACCACCAATCTGGAGAGTGCTATAAGGATTGTAGAAGGCACTGCAAGGAGCATGGGGATAGAGGTCATTAAGTAGAGAGGGGATATGTCTAAGAAGTATATAGAAAGTAAATCAAAATTCGATACCTCAAAGTCTTACAACCTTGAAGAGGCCCTGCAGGTTGTTAAGAATGTTGCCTATGCCAAATTTGATGAAACAGTAGATTTGGTTATCCGTCTAGGTGTTGATCCGAAGCATGCCGATCAGATGGTGCGTGGTACAGTCGTTTTACCCCATGGTACAGGAAAAGCGGTAAGAGTCCTTGTCTTTGCAAAAGGCGAGAAAGAGAAAGAGGCGAGGGACGCAGGTGCTGATTATGCTGGTGCCGAAGACTTGGTTGAAAAGATCAATGGTGGTTGGCTTGAGTTTGACAGTGCTGTTGCAACACCAGATATAATGGGATTAGTAGGTAAATTAGGAAAGACACTCGGACCGAGAGGACTCATGCCAAACCCTAAAACCGGAACAGTAACATTTGATATATCCAGGGCTGTAAAGGAGATAAAGGCTGGAAAGGTAGAGTACAGAGTGGAAAAGGCAGGTATTGTCCATGTTCCTGTCGGAAGGGTCTCTTTTGATATTAAAAGGCTTTATGAAAATGCATACGCTGTTCTTGAATCTATAATAAAGGCAAAACCAGCATCCAGTAAGGGTAAATATTTAAAAAAGATAGCGATTTCTTCTACAATGGGTCCAGGAGTTTCTGTCGATATTACCCATGTAAGCAATATGTTCATAAAGAAGGAAAGGGGGATTTAAAGGTTTGAATAAAGAGAGGAAGGTTAAAGAAATTGCAGACCTCCATGAAAACTTCAGTAAAGCCAAGGCAGTAATCTTCACAGATTTTAGTGGGCTTAAAGTCGAGGAGATAAATGACCTCAGAAGAAAACTAAAAACTGTCTCTGTGAATTACAGGGTAATAAAAAATACCCTTGCACAAAGGGCCTCTGAAGGGACAAATCTTGAAACGATAAGGAATAAATTCATAGGTCCTTTAGGTGTGGCCATTAGCTTTACAGATCCTGTAGCGGCCCCAAAGGCACTTACAGATTTTATGAAAGAAAAGGAAATGTTGAAAATCAAATTCGGGGTTGTTGAAGGTAAGGCTGTAGATGCGAAGGAGATAAAGGCTATAGCAGATTTACCACCAAAGGAGGTGATGCTTTCAACACTCCTTGGCGGACTGCAATCTCCAAGCAGAAAATTAGCAGGGCTTTTCTATCAATTAATTGCAAGATTCGGATATGTCCTGGAATCAGTGAGAGATAAAAAACAATAAAGAAAAATTAGTGTCAGAGCAATAATTTAACAAAAAAGGAGGTAAAAATGGTAGCAACAAAGGAAACAATAACGAAAGAGCAGGTATTGGAGTTTATCGATAAAATGACCATCTTAGAGATGTCCCATTTTATCAGGGAATTTGAAGAAAGATATGGGGTAAGTGCAGCAGCACCTGTAGCTGTAGCATCAGCAACTCCTCAAGCAGAGGCTGCCCGGGTAGAAGAAAAAACAGCTTTTGATGTTATTCTTTCTTCTTCAGGAGAGAAGAAGATCCAGGTAATAAAAGTGGTTAGGGAACTTACCGGCCTTGGGCTTAAGGAGGCTAAAGATCTCGTTGAAGGAACTCCAAAGTCTCTAAAAACAGGTGTTTCTAAGGAAGAGGCGGCTACTATAAAGGCAAAGCTCGAAGAACAAGGGGCAACAGTAGAAATTAAATAAGATTTAAAAATCAAAGATCAAAATTTAAAATTTCAACTCAAAAATTAAAAAACTATCTTTGAATTTTGATCTGCAATTTTGCATTTTGCAATTTAAATTTTAAATTTAAAAATGTGGGGTAAAGGAGTAAGGATGAATTATAGAGTCAGGAAAGATTTTGCTAAGATTCCAACGATTATCGATATCCCTAACCTTATCGATATCCAGAAGAAGTCATACGAAAGGCTTCACCAGAAGGATGTGCCACCTGAAAAGAGAGAAAACAGAGGGCTTCAATCTGCATTCTTAAGTGTATTTCCGATTTATGATTTTAATGAAATGGCCTCTATGGAATTTACCGAATATTCTATAGGGGAAAGTAAGTATGATGTCAGGGAATGTCTCCAGAAGGGTGTCACTTATGCAGCTACCCTCAAGATCAAGGCAAGATTGGTTCTCTGGGATAAGAAGGAGGATACCGGAGCAAGAAAATTTAGGGATATAAAGGAACAGGAGGTTTATTTAGGAGAACTTCCTCTTATGACAGAAAATGGTACCTTTATAATTAATGGGACAGAAAGGGTTGTAGTCAGTCAGCTCCATCGCTCACCCGGTTGTTTCTTCAGCCATGATAAAGGTAAAACCCATGTCAGCGGTAAGATCCTTTACTCAGCAAGAATAATTCCTTACAGGGGGTCATGGCTCGACTTTGAATTCGATATGAAGGATATCCTTTATTTAAGGATAGATAGAAAAAGAAAACTTCCTGCAACCATTATCCTGAAAGCCTTAGGTTATACGAATGAAGATCTTCTCAAGATATTTTATCCCATCGAGGAAATAAGGAAAAGAAACAAGAACTTCCTGAGAAAAGTTTCTGAGATTTTAGTTGGGGTAAAGGTATCGTCTAACATAGTGGATAAGAAGACAGGTGAGGTAATCCTCAGAGAGGGCGGAAAGATAACAAAGGCGATACTCAAAAAGATGGAATCATCTAAGATTACAGAAATCCCGATTTCGAGCGAAGATCTTGTCGGCAGGGTTACGCTTAAGCCTGTAATAGATAAAACAACAAGAGAGGTAATAGTAAAGGGTAATGAGAAGATAACCGAGGCGAATATAGAGAATATACTCAAAAGCGGTATAGAAACCATAGAGGTTCTTTTTATTGATGGTGTTCATATCCTTCCCACTTTGAGGGAAACACTTCTTGCTGATAAGGTTAACACGCCTGAGGAATCGGTCATAGAGATATACAGAAAACTGAGACCAGGAGAGCCTCCTACACCTGCAATGGCAAAAGTACTTTTTAATAACCTCTTCTTTAGCCCAAAACATTATGATCTTTCTTCTGTAGGCAGGCTGAAACTCAACAAGAGGTTGAATCTGAATATTCCTTTGGACAAGACGGTCCTCACCCCTGAGGATCTGATAGAAGTTATGCGATATCTGTTGAATCTCAGAGCTGGGAAAGGAGAGGTTGATGATATAGATCACTTAGGAAACAGAAGGGTACGCTCTGTAGGTGAACTCCTGGAGAACCAGTTCAGAATAGGTCTTGTGAGAATGGAAAGGGCTATCAAGGAAAGGATGAATCTACTGGATCTCAACGTTTCCCTGCCCCATGACCTTATAAATGCCAAGCCTGTTACTGCGTCCATAAAGGAGTTCTTCGGAAGCAGCCAGCTTTCTCAGTTTATGGATCAGACGAATCCTCTTGCTGAGATTACACACAAAAGGAGACTTTCGGCCCTTGGGCCAGGGGGACTCACGAGGGAGAGGGCAGGGTTTGAGGTAAGAGATGTCCATCCCACCCATTATGGAAGGATCTGCCCAATAGAGACTCCTGAAGGACCGAATATCGGACTTATAACCTCACTTGCTACTTATGCCAATGTCAATGAATTCGGTTTTATTGAATCTCCTTACAGGAAGGTAAAAAATGGCAAGGTAACAGATGAAATAGAATACCTCTCAGCACTGGATGGGGAGAAAGCTGTTATAGCTCAGGCAAACTCTCCTGTGGATGAGAAAGGGCGTCTTAAATCTGAGAGCATATCTGCAAGAGTTGGGGATGAGTTCAAGATTGTGACCCCA
Organism: Nitrospirota bacterium; assembly: GCA_016212195.1. GTDB lineage: Bacteria > Nitrospirota > Thermodesulfovibrionia > JACRGW01 > JACRGW01 > JACRGW01. Next base: position 8,551 of record JACRGW010000129.1, on the reverse strand, counting down.
GACCAGGTAGACTATATGGATGTTTCTCCAAAGCAGATCGTAAGTGTATCTGCCGCACTTATTCCCTTTTTAGAAAATGATGATGCAAACAGGGCATTGATGGGCTCAAATATGCAACGTCAGGCAGTGCCACTCCTTCGGAACGAGGCACCGGTAGTAGGGACAGGTATGGAAAGGATTGCTGCGAGGGATTCGGGTGTCGTTGTGGCAGCCAAAAGGACAGGGCTGGTTGAAAGGGTGGATGCTAGTCGAATAGTTGTTAGGGTTGATGAAGATGAAAAATCAGATCTCGATATATATAACCTTACCAAATTCCAGAGATCGAATCAAAATACCTGTATAAATCAAAGACCTATTGTCTCTGTAGGACAGAAGGTGAGGAAAGGACAGATAATTGCAGATGGACCTGCAACAGACATGGGGGAATTAGCCCTGGGAAGGAATGTCCTTGTAGCCTTTATGCCATGGGGTGGATACAATTTTGAGGATGCTATTCTGATCAGTGAGAAACTTGTGAAGAAGGATACATTTACCTCTATACATATTGAAGAGTTCGAAATCGAGGCAAGAGATACAAAACTTGGGAAGGAAGAGATAACCCAGGATATCCCCAACGTGAGTGAGGAGGCATTAAAGGATCTTGATGAGAGCGGCATCATAAGGATAGGGGCTGAGGTTAAGCCAGGAGATATATTAGTAGGAAAGGTTATCCCTAAGGGAGAGACCCAGCTTACACCGGAGGAAAAACTGCTGAGGGCGATATTTGGTGAAAAGGCAGGAGATGTCAGGGAGGCATGCCTCTATGTACCTCCTGGTATAGAAGGGATTATTGTCGACGTAAAGGTTTTTTCAAGACGTGGCATAGAAAAGGATGAGAGGGCCAAATCAATTGAAAATGAGGATGTTCTGAGGCTTAAGAGAGATTTTCAGGATGAGGCACGGATTATCAGAGATGAAGGATCAAAAAGACTGAGGAGAATGCTACTTGGGAAAAAGGTTACAGAAGATGTGAGAGATTCTGAAAGAGGGAAGATTATTATTCCAAAAGGTAAGATCATTATACAGAAAGATCTCGATAAATTAATGGATAAAGATCTCCTGAAAATCTCTTTGGCAAATAAGGATGTTCAGGAAAAACTTGAAGATATAGAAGGGAACATCGAGGATCAACTGCACCTCCTTGAAACTATTTTTGATGAAAGGATAGGAAAACTAAGGAAAGGTGATGAACTTCCTCCTGGTGTTTTAAAGTTGGTGAAGGTTTACATCGCTATAAAAAGAAAGGTTCAGGTAGGAGATAAGATGGCAGGACGCCATGGAAATAAGGGGGTAGTATCGAGGATACTCCCAGTAGAGGACATGCCTTATATGCCTGATGGCACCTCTGTAGATGTGGTGCTTAATCCTTTAGGTGTACCTTCAAGAATGAATGTAGGTCAGGTTTTAGAGACACATCTCGGATGGGCTGCCAAGGCGTTAGGACTTTATGTTGCTTCCCCTGTTTTTGATGGTGCTGGTGAGAAAGAAATAAAAGAGATACTCAAAGAGGCAGAACTTCCTACATCTGGTCAGATAACACTTTATGATGGGAGAACAGGTGAACCCTTTGATCGTCCTGTGACAGTGGGCTATATGTATATAATGAAACTCCATCACCTTGTCGAAGATAAGCTCCATGCCAGATCCATCGGCCCCTACTCATTGGTGACCCAACAACCCTTGGGAGGCAAGGCACAGTTCGGCGGTCAGAGATTAGGGGAGATGGAAGTATGGGCACTTCAGGCATACGGTGCTGCATATACCCTTCAGGAATTTCTTACTGTGAAATCTGACGATGTAGTTGGAAGGGCAAGGATTTATGAGGCCATAGTTAAAGGGGAGAATATACTTGAACCTGGAATGCCTGAGTCCTTCCATGTCCTTATAAAGGAACTTCAGAGTCTCTGTCTCGATGTTGAGCTTCTGGAGTATAAGAAAGACTTTGCCGATAAAAATAAAGGAAAGTCGAAAGAAATAGTACGTAAATGACAGTATACAGAATACAGAATACAGTATACAGTATACAAGGGGTTTTATACTGACTACTGATTCCTGTTTACTTTAATTTAGGAGGTTTATCTTGGAAGATATTTACAGACTTTTTGAAAAGCCAAAAGACCCAACAGACTTTGATGCCATTAGAATAAAAATAGCCTCTCCTGAAAAGATCAGGGAATGGTCTCATGGAGAGGTGAAGAAACCCGAAACTATAAACTACCGTTCTTTCAAACCTGAGAGGGATGGTCTGTTTTGTGCAAAGATATTTGGCCCTACCAAGGATTGGGAGTGTAACTGTGGTAAGTATAAACGGATGAAACACAGAGGTGTGGTCTGTGATAAGTGCGGTGTAGAGGTGATCCAGTCAAAGGTGAGGAGGGAGAGACTTGGACATATAGAGCTCGCAACCCCAGTAGCCCATATATGGTTCCTTAAAGGGATACCGAGCCGTATTGGAAATATTCTCGATATGAGTCTAAGGCAGATCGAGAAGATACTCTATTTCGAGAATTACGTGGTGATTGATCCCGGGAATACCTCTTTAAAGGAGAAGGAACTACTAACCGAAGAGAGGTACAGAAAACTTCTTGCTGAATACGGTGACAGGTTCAAGGCAGGTATAGGTGGAGAGGCGATAAAGGAATTGTTGAAAAAGATAAATTTAGATGAACTTTCTGCGGAGCTCAACAAAAAGGTTAAAGAAGCCAGCTCCCTCGCCGTAAAGAAAAAGATTACCAAGAGACTCAGGATTGTTGAGGCCTTCAGAAAATCAGGTAACAGGCCTGAGTGGATGATCCTTGATGTAATTCCTGTTTTACCTCCAGAACTCAGACCTTTAGTCCCTCTTGAGGGTGGAAGGTTTGCTACCTCTGACCTTAATGACCTATATAGGAGGGTTATTAACAGGAATAACAGGCTAAAGAGGCTTGAGGAATTAAATGCCCCTGCAGTTATTATAAGGAATGAGAAGAGAATGCTCCAGGAATCTGTAGATGCCCTTTTTGATAATGGTAGGAGGGGGAGGGTACTCAGAGGGCCTAATAAGAGGCCCCTTAAATCACTTTCTGATATGCTTAAAGGGAAACAGGGGAGATTCCGACAGAACCTACTTGGCAAGAGGGTGGATTATTCAGGAAGGTCGGTCATAGTCGTAGGACCGGAGCTTAAGCTTCATCAGTGCGGTCTTCCGAAAAGGATGGCCTTAGAACTCTTCAAACCGTTTATCTTTAACAGACTTGAGGTAATGGAATATGCTACTACGATAAAGGCAGCCAAGAAAATGGTTGAAAAGGAAAAATCCGAGGTCTGGGATGTCCTTGAAGAGGTAATAAAGGAACATCCGGTTCTTCTTAACAGGGCGCCAACATTACACAGACTCGGAATTCAGGCCTTTGACCCCATTCTTGTAGAAGGTAAGGCAATAAAACTTCATCCCCTTGTCTGTGCATCATTCAATGCAGATTTCGATGGGGATCAGATGGCGGTACATGTCCCACTTTCTGTAGAGGCCCAGATTGAGGCAAGGGTTCTTATGATGTCTGTAAATAATATACTTTCCCCGGCAAATGGAAGGCCTATAGTTGTTCCTTCACAGGATATGGTTCTTGGATGTTATTATCTCACCAAGGAAAGAAAAGGTGCAAAAGGACAGGGAAAGGTCTTTTATGGTTCTGAAGAAGTGAGGGTTGCCTATGATGCAGGAAAGTTAGAAGAACATGCCAGAATCAAAGTAAGGATTAATGGAACTCTTGTAGATACAACTGTAGGAAGGGTTATTCTTGGGGAGATTCTTCCATCGGTGCTTCCATTTTCTCTTGTCAATAAGGAGATGAATAAAAAGGAGATAATGAAGCTCATCGAGACAAGCTTTATGGAAGTAGGCCACAGGGAGACAGTTTTACTTCTCGATAGGATAGAAAAGATAGGCTTCGAGTATGCAACAAAAGGGGGAATCTCTATGTGCATCAATGATATGCACATACCGAGCAAGAAGGCAGAACTTATAAAGGAAGCCGAGATAGAAGTCTTGGAGGTAGAAAAACAGTATGCCGATGGTCTTATCACAGACGGTGAGAGATATAACAAGGTAATAGATATCTGGGCTCAGGTTACAGAAAAGGTGGCTGCTGAGATGATGGCTGAACTCGGGGCAGAAGGCCTGGGTAAGCATAGGACAAAGGAGGAACTTGAAGAGAGAAGATCCTTTAATCCCATATTTATGATGGCTGATTCAGGTGCAAGGGGCTCAACAGCACAGATTCGTCAGCTCGCTGGTATGAGGGGTCTAATGGCAAAACCATCTGGTGAGATTATAGAGACTCCAATAACCGCAAACTTCAGGGAAGGACTGACAGTCCTCCAGTACTTCATATCTACTCATGGAGCGAGAAAGGGGTTAGCCGATACAGCCCTTAAAACAGCAAATTCAGGGTATCTCACCAGAAGACTGGTGGATGTCTCACAGGATGTGATTGTGACTGAAGAGGACTGTGGTACCCTTGAAGGGATATATGTTGTCTCTCTCGTTGAAGGTGGTGAGATTATTGAACCACTGGAAGAGAGGATTCTTGGACGTGTTGCTGCTGAAGAGACAAGGGATCCTCTGACAAAGAAGGTTATCGTAAAAAGGGAGAAAGAGTTCGATGAGTATATTACAGCGAAAGTTATTGAGTCCGGTATTGACAGAGTCAAGATAAGATCAGTACTCACCTGTCAGTCAAAGCGGGGTGTCTGTGCAAAATGTTATGGAAGGGATCTCTCAAGGGGACGGATGGTCGAGATTGGAGAGGCAGTAGGGATAATTGCAGCCCAGTCTATCGGGGAGCCAGGAACCCAGCTTACCATGAGAACATTCCATATAGGTGGAACAGCAAGCAAGGTTATAGAGCAGACAGTCCTTGAAGCGAAGAATGCAGGTACAATACGATATCTCAATCTCAATACAGTGAAGAATAAAGAAGGTGACAGAATCGTTATGAATAGGAATGGCTTTATTGCCATTTATGATAAAGAAGGCAGAGAAAAGGAGAAATACTCAGTCCTTTATGGTGCAAAACTGAAGGTGGAAGATAAACAAAAGGTTGATGCAGGACAGAAACTTGTCGAATGGGACCCTTATTCTTCATCCATACTGACAGAGGTAGGTGGAAAGATCGCCCTGGGTGATATTATAGAAGGGGTTACCGTAAAAGAGGAAGTTGATGAGGTAACAGGTTTTTCGAGAAGGGTAATCATAGAATACCCCACAAATATGAGGCCAAGGATTTCTATAAAAGATGATCATAACAAGACATTGAAGATCCCGGGAACTAATAACCTTGCAAGGTATTCCCTCCCTGCAGGCGCACATATACTTGTAGAGAGAGGTAATGTAGTCCATTCAGGTGATGTCCTTGCAAAGATTCCGAGAGAGACAACAAAGACCAAAGACATTACAGGAGGACTACCGAGGGTAGCGGAACTCTTCGAGGCCAGGAAACCTAAGGAACAGGCAGTAATCAGTGAAATAGACGGTACAGTTGAGCATGGTGGTTTTGTAAAGGGGATGAGAAGAGTTATCGTGAGGAGTGGTCTCGGTGATGAGAGGGAGTATCTAATCCCTAAAGGGAAACATGTGAATGTTCATGAAGGAGACTGGGTCAGGGCAGGAGAACCACTTATGGATGGTTCGGTAAATCCCCATGACATCCTCGATATCTTAGGTCCTAAGGAACTACAGAAGTATCTCGTAGACGAAGTGCAACAGGTTTATAGACTTCAGGGGGTCTCTATAAATGATAAACATATTGAGGTGATAGTGAGACAGATGTTGAGGAAGGTGAAAATCGAAGACCCAGGAGATACAACATTCCTTATCGGTGAACAGGTGGATAAATTCACTTTTATTAACGAGAATGAAAAGGTAAAAGCTGCTAAAGGTAAACCTGCTATTGGGAAGCCTATCCTTCTGGGTATAACAAAGGCCTCTTTAACTACGGACAGTTTTATCTCTGCCGCATCATTCCAGGAGACTACGCGGGTTCTTACAGAGGCTGCTGTTACGGTAGCGGTAGATGAACTGAGGGGACTCAAGGAAAATGTGATTATGGGTAGACTTATCCCAGCAGGCACAGGGGTCTCAAAGTACAGGGAAACCTTTGTGAAAGTGCCTCATCAAAAACAAATCCCATCAGATGAAGGGCCTAATACCGAAACCCCTTCGTTCGAAAAGGCGGCAAGTTAATCAGTATACAGTAGACAGCAAACAGTAGACAGTATACAGTATTTTTATGAAGTTCATCGCCGACTCTATGCTCGGTAGACTCGCAAAGTGGCTCAGAATCCTTGGGTACGATACCCTTTACTATACCGACATCGATGATTCCCTCCTTCTCAGAATCGCAAGGGAAGAGGGAAGAACTTTACTTACCAGAGACACAAGGCTTATAAAAGTAAAGGGACTTAAGGATTTTATCTTCATCTACGATGACAACCCCGCTGACCAGCTCAGGCAGTTGTTTAAGGCAGGTGTGGTACAAGGCGATAGGGGACTGTCCCAGATTTACGGGCAAGGCCCCCACATATGGGGCAGGCTCCGAATCGGGACTGTCCCCGAAGCAAACCTTCTTTCCCGATGTGTCCACTGTAATTCCATCCTGTACTCTATTCCATCAAATAAAGCCGAAGGAACCATTCCTGATTTTGCCTTATGGAAAGAAGAAGTAGTAAGACAATGTCCATCCTGTGGCAGGATTTACTGGAAGGGGACTCATTTAGAGAAAATAAAGGAAAGGCTGAAAGAGGTTTTCTCTTAATAATCCTTCCACTTTACAATAATCTTTCTTCCCTGTATAATCGAATCTATGCTTTTTAATAATAGACTGTTTAATAACAAAAGTAGTATTTATGTCATTCCGCACTTGATGAGGTTTATCACCCTATAAGTTCGATGGAAATAAAATGGGTATCGAAAGACTGATTGAAGAAGCAAAGAGAGATAAAGATCTCTTAGCACTAATTCTTTTTGGTAGCAGGGGACGTGGGGAGGAGACCCATGTCTCTGATGTTGATGTTTGTGTAGTTCTTTATCCTGGGAAAAGAGACCCCTTAAGTCTATCACATAAGAGATTAAAATATTTAGAGATTGGGGATTTTGATGTCCACATTTATCAACAACTGCCCCTCTTTATACAAAAACGGATCTTGAAGGAAGGAAAAGTTCTATACTGTAGAGATGAGGATATCCTTTATGAGGTAGCATTTCGCACAGCCCAGGCCTTTGAAGACTTTAAACATATATATTATAGTTACTTAGAAGAGGTTGCCCGTGCTGGACCATGAGAGGATACTTGCTAAGATAGATGAACTTGAAGGGTATCTAAGAGAGATTCGTGGAATTATCCCAAAAAGTTTTGATGGGTATCTGAAGATAGTTGAAAAAAGGAGGGCATCCGAAAGGCTACTTCAGATATCCATAGAATCTGCAATTGACATCTGCAATCTCTTCGTATCAGGTCTGAGGTTAGGGCTTCCGGCCGAAGAAGATGACCTTTTTGAGAAACTATTGGAGGCCGGTATTATCTCCTCAGAGCTGAGGGATATCCTAAAATCGATGAAAGGTTTTCGGAATATCCTTGTCCATGAATATGGAAGAATAGATAATGCCATTGTCTATGAGGTCATAACAGAACGACTTGGTGATTTCGAAGTATTTAAGAAAGAAATACTTAAAGTGCTTCAAGGTAAATAAGAAAAGGGCGGGCAGATGAAAAAGTCAGCTTATTTTATTCTCCTCTTCGCATTCGTCCTAACATATAGTCTCGTATCTGAGGGTTATGAGATATACCTTACTGCACAAGATGAATTAAAACAGGGGATCGAAGGCAAGCTTGCGGATATATCAAAAAGAAAAGAGGAGATGAGGCTTGAACTTGAGAAATTAAAAAAGGAAGAGGAACAGTTAAGGGATGATATTAAGAAAGAAGGAAGATTAATATCAGTTAGGAAGAAAAGAGAGTTGGAACACCGTTCCAGAGAACTCGAAGAGAAAATAAAGAGGTTCATTGAAGAGCTTGAAATGCTGAATAAAGAAGAGGGTCTACTGAATACTCTTAAACCTATTTGACCTATCACTGTTTTGAGCATATTATTTTTAACAGGCAAATAGTGTTATAATCTGTATATGAAGGTACCGTCATTAGACAATATCCTTACAGTTGAAGAAACCACGGCATTAAAAGAGTTGAAGACTTCTCTAAAGGTATTTTTAGGTGATCGTCTTATGAGATTTGTGCTTTATGGATCGAAGGCAAGAGGTGATTACGGAGTTGAATCAGATATTGATGTGGCTATCATCGTTAAGGGACTGACAAGGGAACTTAAGAATCAGATCCTCAATATTGTTGCAGATATAGAGATATAATATCTCACGCCTCTATCCACACTGGTGATCTCAGAAGAAGACTTCGAGATACTTAAAAAGAGAGAAAGGAGGATAGCCCTTGACATAGAGAGGGAGGGAATATCATTATGACGG